>JAGOFO010000051.1 GCA_017997155.1 Myxococcota bacterium | reverse complement strand
AACCGGCCGCGTCTTTCCGGATTCCGAGCCCCCGGCCGACGCCGTCTGCCCTGCATCCCGGGCCACGGCGCCGGTGCGCGCGGGCACGTTCCGGTCGTCCGTACCCAACCCGCGTGCGACCGCCCGATTGTAGATCTCGAATTCGCGCTCAACTGCCGTCCGGTAGTACCGCAGGGACGAAGGCACTGGCGCCGAAGGCTCGGCCGAGGCCAGGAATGCCCGGATTCCGTTAAGCAATCCACGTGAAACGATGTTCAGTGGCACGCCCCGGCGATCCCAGTCCCGCACCGTTTCCAGGTCGGCAGCCCGAAGGCACAACCCCTTCCTGACCGTGGACAGAAAGAGAGTCTCGACCTGTTCGATGTAGGACCCCATCGAGGAACCTCGAAATCGGGAATCAGACGTCAAGGTTGATGACGTTCAATGCATTCTCGTTGATGAACTCGCGTCGTGGCTCGACCGCGTCGCCCATCAGCAGGGTGAAGATCTCGTCGGCCTTGATCGCGTCGACGATGTTGACCTTGAGAAGGGTGCGCTTGGTCGGGTCCATGGTCGTTTCCCAGAGCTGGCTGGCGTTCATTTCGCCGAGACCCTTGTAGCGCTGGTAGCTCATGCCCTTCTGGCCTCGTTCGAAGATCAGCGCGAGCAGGTCTTCGGGACGTTCGACGTGGATTTCCCTGTCGCCAAGCGAGACCGTGTACGGCCACTGCGCGATCCTGCGGATATCGTTGGTCACGCGCCTGAACTGCATCATGTCGTGGTGTTCGAACGCCTTCGAATCCAGATAGGTGCGGACCGGGCTGCCGTTCCTGCGGGTCGTGACGACCAGGGTCGCTGAACCGTCCGGGTGTTCGTCGCGTCTGACGGTGACCGGTTCCTGCTCGGCGCCGATCTTTTTCATGTAGGCGGCGATCATGTTGCCTACCAGAATGTCCGAGCCGGCGCGATTCACGTCCGCGGGCTGGAAATCCGCCTCGTCAAGAATCGCCTTCAGAACCCTGCTGTCCTGGCCGAAGTCGATCTGGGCCGCCAGCTTGTTCGCGACCGAGATCCTGCCCAGGTAGCGCTTCAGGTCTTCCTCGGACAGCGGGAACATGTCGCCCGCGGCCAGCACGGACGTCCCGTTGCTACCGTTGTCCATCAGGAACGACTCGAGCGCGGCGTCATCCATCAGGTACATTTCCTGCTTGCCCTTGCGGACCTTGTACAGGGGCGGCTGCGCTATGTACAGGTATCCGCGTTCAATCACCTCGGGCATGTGACGGAAGAAGAACGTCAGCAGCAGTGTCCGGATATGAAGACCGTCCACGTCGGCATCGGTCATGATGATGATCTTGTGATAGCGAATCTTGTTTACGTCGAAGCTGTCCGGGCCGATTCCGGTGCCGAGCGCCGTGATCAGTGTCACGATGGCGTCGCTCTCGAGCATCTTGTCGAACCTGGCCTTTTCAACGTTAAGGATCTTTCCGCGCAGCGGCAGAATCGCCTGGTGAGCGCGATTTCGGCCCTGCTTGGCGGAACCGCCTGCCGAATCGCCCTCGACGATGAACAGTTCAGCGTTCGCCGGATCGCGTTCCTGGCAGTCGGCCAGTTTGCCTGGCAGCGAAGCCCCGTCCAGCACGCCTTTGCGCCTGACCATCTCGCGGGCCTTGCGGGCCGCATCCCTTGCGCGCGCGGCCTCGATCGTCTTGCCCACGATGGACCTGGCGATCGCGGGGTTCATTTCGAAGTAATAAGCCAGCGTCTCGTTCACGATGTTCTCGACGACCGCCTTCACCTCGGACGAGACCAGCTTGTCCTTGGTCTGCGACGAGAACTTCGGGTCGTGAACCTTGCACGAAAGCACGACGGTCAGGCCCTCGCGCACGTCTTCGCCCGAAAGCACGCCCTTGAATTGCTTCAGAAGGTTTTCGCTTTCCGCGTAGTTGTTGATCGTGCGGGTCAGCGCGCCACGCAGGCCGGCCACGTGCGTTCCGCCGTCGCGGTTGATGATCGTGTTCGTGAAACAGTACATCGTTTCCTGGTAGCCGTTCGTCCACTGGAAGGCCACCTCGACGCTGACGTCGTCCCTGGTGCCGCTGATGAAGATCGGCTTTTCGTGCAGGCACTGCTTGTGGCGGTTGATGTGCTCGACAAACGAAACGATGCCGCCCTCGAAGCAGTAATCGACCTTCTTGACGTCGTCCTCGACCCGCGAATCGGCGAAGCTGATTCGAAGTCCGGGATTCAGGTAGGCCAGCGTTCTGAAACGCTGCGAGAGCGTCTCGAACGAATAGTTCGTGTCCGAGAAGATCTGGGAATCTGCCTTGAAGGTAACCTTGGTTCCGGTCTGCTCGCTGTCGCCGATCCGGATCAGATCGCCGTCCGGGATGCCGCGCAGGAAGGTCAGGCTGAAGGCGCCACCGTCGCGCTTGATGTCGACGCGCAGCCATTCGGAAAGACCGTTGACGACGGACACGCCGACGCCGTGGAGACCGCCGGAAACCTTGTAGTTGTTGTGGTCGAATTTTCCGCCGGCGTGCAGCTCGGTCATGACGACCTCGGCCGCCGAACGACCAGTTTCCTTGTGGATGGCGACGGGAATGCCGCGGCCGTTGTCTTCCACAGACACGATGTTCCCGGGCTCGACCTCGATGTGGATATGGTCGCAGAAACCCGCCAGAGCCTCGTCGATCGAGTTGTCGACGACTTCATACACCATGTGATGCAGACCGGACCCATCGTCCGTGTCGCCGATGTACATTCCGGGACGGGTCCTGACCGCCTGAAGGCCCTTCAGGACCTTGATCGATTCGGCGTTGTATCCGCCGACGGTCTCGACAACATCGTTTCCATTGTGATCAGAAAGTTCGGTGGACATTGAGTATTCCCTGGTTTTGAAGTCCCTGAAATCAGGTGCCGGAATTGTAGCCTGAAAACGTCTCATTGTAAAGCGTCGACGCGATACTTCAGAGACATATCAAACCCAGCAAAATCAAGGGTTAACCCGCTTTTCGACAAGTTGGATTTCCTGGCTGGATCATCCGCCCGGACACAGGCGGCCGGATGGGGCGAACATATCCGCTCAAGATGGCACCGAATCGAATTTAGAGTATCCTCGCAACGATGTATTCCGGCCGTTTGATCGGGAAGTCGAGGCGGGTTTGAAGAGGCCAGTTATTGCCGTTGTCGCGTCATCGCCTGAATCATCGGAATGGACCTCCTCCTTCACTGTCGCGGCGGGGGCCCACGTTGATGTCAGAGTGACCGAGAATCCGCATCAGGTTTCGCCGGATGCCGAAATGGTTCTGATGGACCGCGTCGATTCCAGCGCTGCGGAGTCGTTCGATCCCGCGTTGCTTCCGCCGACTTCAGTAGTTGCGATGACGCCATTCTGGCTTCTCACCTCCCGAGCCGTCAGGAACGATCTGCCAGCCTCGGTGTCGGACAGGATCTTTTCCATGGTTCCGCTCTGGTATGCGGACTGGTTCCTGATGATCAGAAAGATCCTCGCGTCCCGTGCTCAAGGTTCGGTTCAAGCAATCCGCGTGATCGGCGGGTCGGGTTCCGGGGTGGGACCAGTGGCGCCGTTCGACGCCGTCTGTCAGGCCTTGGCATTCGTCGAAGGTCTTGCTCCCGGGGTACCGGTCGACTGGCGCGAAGTCAATTCCGGCCTGGACGGGATCGACGCTCGAGGCGTCCTGAAAGACACATCGATCGCCGTCCGGATTAAGACTGGAACCGGCGCTTCAGATCTGGACGCGGAGATCGTCTGTGAATCCGGCAGGTTCCAGATTGTCCGCGTGGACTCGTCCGTACGGGTGATTTCGTCGACGAACGATGGCTCCAGTGTCATCTACGACGGGTCAGCCGACATGCCAGCGGGCGCCGCGCGCAGGCTGGCCGCGTCCGCCATCTCCGGCAGGCGCGCGCTGATGCCGTTATCGGCCGGTATCGCCTGGGCACGGTCCGTTGAAGGCCTGATTCGCGACGTCGGCGGGGCGTTCCCGGCGGGCAGCGCCAGTTTTCGTCCCAACACCTTCAGCGGGCGCGATGTCGCAGGCTCCGAGGTGAAGGTGTTCGTCGAGGGACGCTGCAACATGTCCTGTCCTTTCTGCTTTTCGCCCGACGTGACACCGCCGGCCGTATCTGTCGGCCAGTTCGGTTCGCATTTTTGTGAACTGCGCTCGCAAGGCGTCGATTCCGTGATTCTTTCCGGCGGCGAGCCAACGCTGAACCGCGACCTGGTTGCGATCGTGGCGCAGGCCCGGGCAGCCGGCATCACGGATGTCGCTCTCGAGACCAACGCCGTTCTTGTCAATGATCGTCTTGCGTCCGACCTGGTCGCCGCGGGGCTTGGTCGCGTCCTGGTTTCGCTGCACGCGATCGACCCGGACACGGCGGCGCGGGTTACCGGGGTGCCGGGGCTGGTCGGGCGCACAATGGCTGGTATCAGGTCGTTTCTTCGCAGCGGGGCGGACGTTCACGTCAATTTCGTCATTACCGCCTTGAATCTTCACGAGCTTCCAGCGGTGGCCCGCTGGGTCGCGGGCGAATCGCCACGTCCAGGGTTGATGATCATCAGCTCCATGGCGGCTGCCGGCGACGCGATGATCCGTCCCGAACTGATGGCGCGTGTTTCGGATTCGGCTCCATACATACGCGAGGCGGTTGGTATTCTGCGTGGCGCCGGCGTGGGAGTGGTCGTTCCAGGACAGTGCGGGTTACCTCCATGCGTCCTGCCCGATCTGCCTGAGATATTCTTTTCGAATCAGATGTCCATTCGCGATGAAGGGTGGTCCGCCTGTGCCATGCCGGGCCGGATTCATGCCCCGGCCTGTGCCGGTTGTATGGCCAGACGCGGTTGTTATGGTATCTGGAAGGCTTATGCCGACCGTTTCCAGACTGATGAGTTTCAGCCTCTGAAGTGACAGGTGTGAATACTTTGAGTTCTCGTCGGGCAAAAGCCGATACGCATCATGCCGGATGGCTTGATCCGATCCGCGAGGCGGTCGGGTTGAGGTCGGTGGCGTGGGTTCTTAGCGAATCCGATGGACCGACATACACTCTGGCTGCCGTTTCAACAGAGCCGGACATTCGTTGTCTGACGCCCGGCGAGACGCTGCTGTCTGCCGGCCCGGCGTTGGCAGCCCTCAGAAGCGGGCAGCCGATGATGATGAACCACGACTGCGCCCGGTCCATGAACGTGCCGTACAGCCGTGTCTCAATCCCCGTCTGGGGTGCGATGATCTGTCCGGGAACAGACGGTTTTCTGTGGGGCGACCGCGATCGCGACATCGTCGACGACAAAGATTTGAAGCTGTTCTCGGCCTTCGGCAGACAGTTTCTATCGACGCCGCCAGTGGTTGAACCGGTTGGCGCGCCGATGGACTGCAGCCATCTGCTGGACACCATCGAAGCAACCGGGAGCATCCTTCACAGCGAGACCGAGACGGAGTGTTTCAGGAAGCTGGCGGCGGCGGCCATGCAGCTTTCTAAGTCCCGGCTGGCGGTCGTCGCGGCCGTGCATCCGCAGGACGAGTCCTATTGTCGGGTCGTTGCCACCTGCGGCGCCGTTCCGTCGGATCTGCTTGACAGCGCGGTGCCGCTGCAGGGCAGTCTTGTCGGTCTGGTGATCCGCAGTCAGATGGTTGCCCCGTCCGATTTCAAGTGCGGGCCGGGGAACCGCAGGGCGCTTGGTCCGGATTCCCCTCTGGGGCTGGAACTGGACGAGGGTCTGGTCGTTCTGCCAGCCGGCACAGGCAACGCGACTCCGGCGGCCGTGCTTCTGGCCGGCGGCGACTACGCCGATGCCTCCAGCCTGCACGGAACCAGGACGCTGTGCAGTTGCGCCGGTCTGCTGGCGCATCAGTTCCGGCTTCGGGACAGGATCGAGCACGACGCCATGCGTGACGGTCTGACCGGCCTGTTGAACCGACGGGCATTCAACGAGATGTATGCCCAGGTGTTTCGCAGCACCTGGCGTCAGGGCCTGCCGATTAGCATGCTGATGATCGACGCGGACCACTTCAAGAAGGTCAACGACGAGATGGGGCATCCGGCCGGGGATATTGTCCTTGGTTTCATCGCCAGTACGATCGAGTCGTGTCTGCGCGAGTCGGACTTCGTCGCCAGATACGGGGGCGAGGAGTTCGTTGTCTGTCTTCCGGGAACCGAAGGTCGTGGCGCGATCAAGGTTGCCGAGAGGATTCGCCAGGTTTGTTCTAACACGGTTATTCCGCTTGAGCGGGGAGGGCGGGTCGTGACCGTGTCTATCGGCGTGTCTACCATCGCGCCCAGTCACAAGGCGACGCCAGCGGCTGACGTGGAACTGTTGAAGCAGGCCGACGACGCGCTCTACCGCGCCAAGTCGCGTGGCAGAAACCGGATCGAATGCATCTGACTCCTGGCCCTGTCCGTGTAGCGGCGAATTACATTCGCCGTCGGGAAAGGGCGAATTGTCATTCGCCCCTACGCCGGAACCCGATCCTGATCCCGCCCCCGACCCTGATCCCGACCCTGTCACAGATGGGCGAATTGTCATTCGCCCCTACGCCGGAACCCGATCCTGATCCCGACCCCAACCCTGATCCCGACCCTGTCGCAGATGGGCGAATTGTCATTCGCCCCTACACCCGATCCTGACCCTGTCCCTGATCCTGACCCTGTCGCCGTGCCTTTTCTTCAATGACCGCATCGACCATCCGGGCCACTTCCTTGAAAGGAATGCCGGTCCTGTCGGCGATTGCCTTGACGTCCTGGTATTCGGCCTTGACGTTCACGATCGAACCGTCAAGCACCGCCGTCTTGGTCCTGACCGATCCCAGCGTGGTTTCCACGCTACCCTCGCGCCGTTCGAGCTCGATCCGGTCGCACGAAAAGATTCTGACTCCGATGGTGGTCGACTCGACGAAGAACAGTCTTGACAGCCGCTCGATGTCGCCGCGCCTCATCAGCGCCGACACATTCCATGCCGGTCGCCCCTTTTTCATCATGATGGGCGAGTTCCACGCGTCGATCGCGCCTTCGTCGAGCAGCCTGGCGCAAAGTCGCGCAATCATGTCGGGAGTCGAGTCGTCGATGTTCGCCGACATCTCGACCACACCGTTCCGATCTTCGTCCTTGTCGTGTTCTCGCTCCTGGTCCCCGATCCGTTCGCCAATCACCACCTGCACGCAGTTCGGGCGTCCGTCCGGCCAGTTCTTCGTCCCAAAACCGCGTCCCGTCCGTGTGACGACCATCCGGGGCATGGGGCCGGCGCGGCCAGCGAGCTCGGAGCACAGCGCTGCGCCGGTCGGCGTCACGAACTCGCCCAGCGCATCGACCCCGTAGACTTCCCAGCCACGCAGGAGCTCGACGGTTGCCGGTGCAGGAACCGCCATCAGCCCGTGCATCGTTTCCACCATGCCCCCGGTCATCGGCAGCGGCGACGCGGCGACCAGATCTATGCCGAGGACGTCGAGTGCGACGGCCATGCCTACTATGTCAACGATCGAATCCAGCGCGCCGACCTCGTGAAAGTGCACATCGGCGGGGTCGCATCCGTGAACGCGCCCCTCTGCCGCGGCAAGCCGCTGGAATATCCTTCCGGCTGTCTCTGCCGCGTGCGCGGACAGATCGTCCCCGACTGCCCGTTCGATCATGGACATGATGTCCGACAGGTGGCGATGAGAATGCATCACCGGCAGATCAAGCCTCAACCTGAGGCCGGAAATCACTGACTCACGGGCCTGGATCGCGTCCAGGCCGCATGGTTGTCCGCATACCGCGTCGACGGCCGCCCTGATTACGTCGATGTCCGCCCCCGCGTCGATCATGGCCGCAAGAGCCATGTCACCCGCTATACCGGCCGGGCAGTCGAGATAGGCAATCTTTTTCATCCGGTTTATTCCTCGAACTCGCGTCGTGCGTTGATCAGGTGGGCGGCCGCGGCCGCGCCGTAGCCGTTGTCTATGTTGACCACGGTGACTCCGCCGGAGCATGAGTTGAGCATGGCCAGCAGCGCGGTCAGTCCGCCAAAGGCGGTTCCGTACCCGACGCTGGTCGGTACGCCGATGACCGGTGCCGGCCCGAGACCGGCGACGATACCAGGCAGCGCCCCCTCCATTCCCGCCGCGACGATGATGACCGACGCATTCCTGATGGCGGCCAGGTGAGGCGACAGCCTGTGGATTCCGGCAACACCCACGTCTTTGATTCGCATGACCGTGTCGCCCGACAGTTCGAGCGTCAAAGCCGCTTCCTCGGCCACCGGGATATCCGAGGCGCCAGCGGTCATCACGATCACCGTGCCCCTTCCGCACTGCCTGATCGGGTGGGACAGAATCCTCATCAGCGAAGCCGGCTCGTGCCACTCGAGTCGTCCATCGTCCGCCATCGGCTGGAGCCTCGCGAGCACATCGCGCGCCTTGTCCGCGCACACGCGGGTAACAACACAGTTCGTGCTGCTGGACACCGCGGCATCAATCGCGTCGCAGATCTGCCGGACCGTCTTGTGGCCGCCATATATGGCCTCGGGCAGTCCGCGCCGCAGCGCGCGGTGCGAGTCGCTTACGATGTCGCCCATCTTTAGAAACGGCATCGTGCCCAGTTCGTCGAGGGCGTCGTCCGGCTTCAACGTTCCGGTTGCCACCGCTTCCAGAAGGTCCTTCAGATCGTGTGAATCCAAGTCCTGTCCCCGGGTTTCTACAGCTTTCTTCGCGTGGCCCGGCTTCCACCGACCACGTGTCTTCTTTTCGGTCGTCCGGAGTGTATTATAGACTGGGTTTGTTTTGTTGCAGGCTCAATCCGGTGTACGTATGGACGCTACCGATCCCATTGATCCCCTGGTGAATTCGGAACGCCAGGAAGTGTCTGCCCGTGACGTCTACGAGCAGATGATGGTCTGGCAATGCAGGTCCACTCCGATTCCGGTCGAAGAGATAGTGGAAGGAATGGAGGACTGCGACAGCGCCTTCGTCTCGGCGGTTTATTCGCTGGCCGCCGGCCTTTACCGTGGCTTTGAGGCCAGACGCAACGGTGAGCCCGCCTTCACGCATCCCACGAACGCCGCGATGTATCTGAAACTGGCGGCATGCCAGCCTCATGTGATCGCGTCGGCTCTGCTTCACGACTATCTCGAGGACAAGGTTGACCAGCTTCGCAGCTCCACCGGCAGGAAGGCGGCGGAACTCGAACTGGAACTGCGCGGCCAGTTCGCCTCCGAGGTGATCGAGGTGGCGTGGTCGACCGGTTTTCCCCGGGATATCGCCGAGCGCGTTGTCGAGATCGTCTGGACCCTGACCCGTCACAAGGCGGACCTGTACTACAAGTCGATCTCGTCCGTCTTCAACCATCACGATCTGTCGGTTCGTGTCGCATCCGCGCTGGTCAAGCTTGCCGACCGAATGCACAACATTCAGACAATCGACAACTACCAGGACGACGAGCGCATCTATCAGTGCTTCAAGAACATCTTCATCCTGAATAACGCCAAACAACTGCTGGTCGAGGTCGGATACCGGGAATTCGATCCCCGGATGCTGCATTCCCTGGACAAGATGTTCAAGAAATCCGGCAAGGCGACCTTTCAGGCACTTCTGACCCTTTCCCATATGGCGCACTCGGATCACGAAGTGTTCAGCGCCGTGTCCTACCTGGCCCTGGCCCTGCGCAAGTTTATGCTCGAGCGGCGTGGCCTCTGGCATGTCACCAACGATGTGGTCAGGCCCGGAGCGCCGGTCTACGCGCTGTTCGACGGCATCGTCATGAAGTACGACCATCGCCTTCATCACGAGGAAACCCAGTTTCAGGCGCACGTGCAGAGGGAACTGGACTATCTGAAGACGACTTTCGCCCCGCTGGACCTGACCGATGTCGAGTTGCGGAAGGCAATTTCGTACAAAGACGCCATGGCTCTGGTCGAGGTGGTTGCCTATCTGCTTTACAGCGACGACTACATGATTCGCGGCTTCGAGTGCTCGCAGTTGTGCAAACGTGGCCGTAATTGCATGAAACGTAATATCTCCTGAGCGGCCGCGACCTGCCGGAGGCCTGGATGCGATACGCGGTTCCAGAAATCGACCAGATCGTCGAGCTTGTAAGGCTCGCTTCGTGCGAACTGCCCTCCGACGTGCTGGCGGCCCTCCGGCGGTCCCGCGCAGATGCGTCTGGAAGCGCCGCGTCGACCATTGATGACATCCTTTCAAACTGTGCCATCGCCGCCGGTCGCTCGGTGCCGATGTGTCAGGATACCGGTCTGCCGTCGTTCTTCGTCTCAGGACCGGGGCTTGATCACGTGGATCGTATCGCCCTGGCGGACAGGTGCCGTCAGGCGGTCGCTGTCGGCGTCAAGTCCGGTCTTCTGCGCCCGAACGCGGTTGATATCGTGTCCGGATGCAATACCGGCGATGGAACAGGTTCTGGAATTCCCCAGATCCATTTCGACGACCCGCCGGCCGGTGCTGCGGCGGCTCCGTTAAGGATTGACCTTCTGTTGAAGGGCGGCGGCAGCGAGAACGTCGGGCGGCAGTACAGCCTGCCCGAGGATCTCGCGGGCGCCGGACGCGACATGGATGGCGTGCGTGCCTGTGTCATCGACGCGGTGGTCAGGGCGCAGGGTTTCGGCTGCGCGCCCGGGATTCTCGGCGTCTGTGTTGGAGGCGACCGCTCCTCGGGCGCGGTTTGCGCGAAACGTCAGCTTCTGCGGCGTCTGGACGGGAAGCGCGGGCCTTTTCAGGACTTCGAGGACAGCCTGCTTGAAGCGATCAATTCGCTTGGAATCGGCCCGATGGGTCTTGGTGGAATTCCGACCGCGCTCGGAGTGTCGGTCGAGGTCATGGCCAGGCACCCGGCCTGTTTTTTTGTTTCGATATCGTATGGATGCTGGGCCACCAGGCGGCGTGCGATGGTAGTCGGCCCTGACGGCTCGTGCGTCTACGAGTGACTTCCCCCGGAGGCGTGATGGATTCACCCGAACCGCGCATGCTGGTCGTTCCCTGCACCCGTCAGGATACCGCATCCCTCAGAAACGGCGATCGGGTTCTGCTGTCGGGACGGATCGTGACCGGCAGAGACATGGTTCACAGACGCCTTGCCGAAGGCTCCTGGGAGGATCGTGACGGGCTCCTCAGGGATTCATTCATCTATCATTGCGGCCCTGTCATCGTTCCCGATGGTGATGGTTTCCGGATCGTTTCGGCCGGTCCGACCACCTCGATGCGCGATGAACAGTATCAGTCCGACGTGATAGAGCGGTATGGACTCAGGGGAGTAATCGGCAAGGGCGGCATGGGCGATGCGACATCCGGCGCGCTCGTCCGTGCTTCAGGCGTCTATCTCAGCGCCACGGGTGGGGCAGGCGCCGCGCTCGCGGCGTCCGTGGTAGAGGTCGTTGACGTGCACTTTCTGTGCGAATTCGGGGTTCCCGAGGCCATGTGGGTGCTGCTGATAAAGGATTTCCCTGCCATCGTCACGATGGATTCGACCGGTCAAAGCGTTCACAAGTCCATTCTTGAGGAATCAAGGATGGCGGCCGCGCGATTGTCCCGCAGGGACTGACGACCCGGTTCACTCGCCCGCCGGTTTGCGCGGCTTCCTGGGCGCCGGTTTTGCCGCCGTCTTCGGGGCCGATTTCCTTTCGGCGAGCTCAGCCTGAAGATCGGCGATCTTCTTGTCGTAGATCCGCTGCATGTCTTCGAGCTTTCTGCGCAGTTCGTCGTTCGCGTCCCTGACCTCGGCGATCTCGGAGATGGTCTGCGACATCACGACGTTGCGTAGTTCGTCCAGCACCGATTCCGCGGTTTGCGTGAGCTTCTCGCGGTTCACGTGATCGGTCAGTCTGGAAACGGTCTCGGCGCCAACATGTGCCTTCTCGGTAGCCACGGTCTTCGCCCTGGTCGCTGCTTCGCCGGCCCTGGCGCGGGCGATGTCGGCGGCGATCTCGGCCTTCTCACGTGCCTTGCGGGCAGTCTCGCCAGCCTTTTCACGCGCCTTCTGAGCGGCATCGCGGCCAATCTCGGCCATCTTCGAACTCTTCTTCTTCAGCGAATCGAGCTGTTCCGAAAGTTTTCCAGCCATGATGTTTTCCTCCTGGTTGACGGAGACAAAATAACGCGCCGCGTCAGAATGTCAATGGCTCGGGATCACGAATGTTTCCAGAGCTTGACCGTCTGCGGCCCGATTGCGTCAAAGAGCGCGTCTACGGCACCGGACAGTCGCCGTCGTTGATGTAGTTGTGAACCACCTTGGCGCCGACCGCGCTGAACGAGCCGGTCTTGTCAAGGCCGTTCGTCACGCACTGTAACTGACCGACGTACCACATGTCACTGGAGGAGAGCTGCTGGGTCTGGGAGTAAGCCAGCGTACCCTTGACATACACCTGGACAGTGGCGAACACGTCTCCGTATCCATGGTCGTCGAAGAAATAGGCGCCCACCTTGAACTTGCGACCGTTTGGACATTCAAGACCCATGGAAAGGACCTCGGGTTCCTGCCCGTCGTCGTTGTCGTTGCGCAGGGTGACGCGGTCGTTTGTCCAGGGAAGCGCCTCGCCCCACAGGTCCTTGGCCGTTACGGGGTTCAACCAGTAGCAGTCCCAGGGATCGTCAAACCAGTTATCGTTCAGACCGTCCGCGTCGCAGTCGCCTTCTGTACCGTCCGTGCCGGCTTGCGGATGGGTGAAGTGAAGGTCCAGATCCTGTCCCATGTATGGCGGCACCGGCGTGAACGGGTTGACCGGGGTCCATGAAAGGATAACGTCGGCCTTCACCTCGGTCCGCGTCACGATCTTCAGGGAATCCTGCTGGCAGGCGGTGTGACCTGATCCGTCGGCCACGTCCAGGAACAGTTCGTACGACGGCGTGGTTTCGTCCACGGCCGCGCCGACCATGAATGCAGGCGTCACATCCGCGTTGTCCGGGATGAAGATTCCGCCGTTGGAGGCGGGCTGCGTGACCGACCAGGTCCAGGAATCCAGCCCGCCGAACGGAGAGAAGGACTGAGAACCACTGAGCCTGAGGAGAGTGCCGGTGGGTACCTGGTAGCCTTCGGCGGTCCGGCAGATCCTGGTGTTTCTGGTCTCTGCGTCCAGACCATCGACGGGACATCCATCCCCATCAGCGAACGACTCGTTCAGCAGTTCGATGATCGGTCTGGTGCAGGCGCCTTCCACGGCGTAGCCACTGACACGGGTGAATTCGTTGCCGGCGAACATATCGCCCGACACGATGATCTGCCCCTGCTCGGGGATCGGTCTGCCGATCTGGTCCACGGGGCTGGCCCTGGTCGGATCGTACACGACCGTGACGTTCAATTTCTGGATTGGAGCGAGCGTGACCGGCGAACCGACTGTCGGCTCAACCTCGGGAAACTCGACACGGTATCCGGCGTCGAGGGCATTCTGGTCAGGGTACACGCCCCTGATCTTCACGTTCATTCCACCGTTTGAAGTGATGGCAAGGTTACGGGACTGGGGCGTTCCGACGACAGCCGCGCCGAAGTCCATCGATGTCGGGCTGAGATCCACGTCGGGCTTGGTCTTGTTGCCTGTTGCATGGGCCAGGTAGCCGTCCGGATAATCCGTGTCCGACGAGAATACCCGGATTTCGCTGTAGGCCTCGGTTGCCGCTGTCGGCTCGAACACGACAGCACCCTCGAAAGTGGCGCCTGGCTTCAGGTTCCTGGGCGGATCGATGACGTAGGTGGTCTTCATGCCGGATACCTGCGGTTCGAAGCCCACGTCGAGTCTGATTGATGCCGGCCCGTTTGTGGTAAAACGGTCAAGACGCAGCGCCGCGTCACCGTCGTTGCGCACCAGTATCGGGATACTGGCGTAACCGCTGAGCGGCACGAAACCGAAATCGATCAGGTAGGGGATGACCGTGATGCGGCCTCGCGGGACGTGAACATCGGTGGCGACGTCGACGGGCTGGCCGTCGTCGGTCTGGTTGACGTCCACTCCGGAATCCTGTTGAGAATCGTCCGGCTCGAAAAGATCCTTGCCGATAGCGGTGTCGGTTATGCCGTGGTCGGACACGTCAACGCCGCCCTGGTCCGGTTGGGCGAGATCCCGGCCCGTATCGATGACCGGGCCGTCATCATGCCAGACGTCCTGCGAAGACAGGTCGTCGCCCCCGCCCCCGTTGTCGGAGACCACGGAGTTGAAAGAGCAGCCTGCGAAAATGCCGACGGCAATGATCAGAATCGCGATGACGGTATTCTTCATCCCTGCGAACCTCGGATTCGAGCAACACGCTCCAGATTATCGGATTTTAACTGATCGAAGTTTCATACGGAACAACGGAATCATGGAAAGACTTTGGGGGTGAGTGCAGAAGACTGTTATCTTAAGTGTGTTTCGCGGGTTCCCGGCTGGAGGTTGTGTCGATGTCGATCAGGACTGTTGCCGTCGTTCTCGGCGGAGGAATGGGTCGCAGGGCCGGCGCGCGGCGCCCCAAACAGTTCGAGGAAGTTGGCGGCAGACCGGTGATTGCGTCTGCGCTGGACCTGTTTGAACAGACCGCCGTGGTCGATGGCGTGGTCATCGTGGTGCCACCCGACTGGGTCGATTTCATGCGGGCCTTCCTTGGTCGCAACCAGT
>JAGOFO010000251.1 GCA_017997155.1 Myxococcota bacterium | reverse complement strand
GTGACGGGGACGTCCTTAGTTCCCTCTTCTTCCGCCTTTTTCGCTTCCTTGCCCGAACATCCCGCGATCCCGATCGCCAGAACGAACGTGGCAACCCATAAGACTCTGTTTTTGTGCATATTGAACCCTCGAAGTCATCATTCGCTTTGAAAACGAATATCCAGACGCCACGCCAAAGGGCGCCAACGTGCCCAATATCGTCATCGTGGCGGCGATTGTCATCATAGAAGCTGTCAGCGATTGTTTCGGATTGTATCGAGAGGGGCTGCAAGCCGCGCCAAAGGCGGCTCACTTCGAGAAGATCAGCTTTTCGGCGTTCGTCACATAGAATTTGCGCAGCACGCTGTCGGGCAGATCAATCGCGTCGACCTTCCATCTGCCCTGAATCGGGGTCGGGTGGTCGATCTGTCGGTCCGGCGTCTCGAAGTAACGCCAGTGGCGTTCAAAGAAAACGACCGCGTCGTCGATGACCGGTTCGGTGCCCGACACCGATCCAAGCTGCATCGAACCGTCTCCGGACGCTATGAAATCCGAACCGAAAAGGATTCTGTCCTGGTGCTTGATGAAAAACGCCTTCACCTTGTCGGCGGGATGCCTGCCAAACTCCGGAACGCGGGCGGAGATGTCGGTGTACGCGTTCGGGCAATCATCGAGCAGTCTGTCGACGTAATCCAGATCCTCGGCGTTGTTGCCCATGTGGATCAGCAGGAAAGTCGTGCCGGGGTGACGCTTGATCACCGCCTTCTGTGCTTCCATCAGTTCCGCGTGCGATGGGTAGTCCCTGCCGTAAAAACTCCACCCCTGCGCGATCTGGAGTTCCTCGTATCGCTCATTCTCCGGCGTGACAGGCTGGAAGAACGCGACAGGGTCCGCTACATGCCAGGCGACTATCAGGCCCAGTCTGCCGCACGCGTCGAAGAGCGGCGAAAGGCGCGGGTCATCGATCTTCAGCAGCGAGCCGTCGGCCAGCCTCAGGCCCAGGCCCAGGTTCTTGAAAATCTTGATTCCGACGATCCCGTCCGCCTTCATCTGTTCGAGCGCGGGGACCGCCGACCGACCGAAATCGGGGCTGTCGATGCCGGTCCAGTCGATATTCGCGAACGAACGCATCCGTCCTTCCATGATCTTCTGCATGGCAAGGCTGGCCTGATATCTGGCCGATCCGACCTCTCCGGCGGACTTGATGACGAACCGGTCGATCCCGACCTTCTTGAACACATCGAGCGCCGTGGCCAGACCGGTCATGGTCGGGTAGATATGCACGTGGGAATCTATGACCGGCTGCCCGAGGTGCCAGACCTGCGAGCCGGCCGTCGCCGGGTTGGCGTCCTGCACCCCGGTGCCCCTGCAGGCCGACATCGACAGAATAACCACCGAGGCGATGACGAAGTTCGTCATTTTCATTGGCAGACCTCCGGAACGAACTGGCGAAAACGCCGGATAAGTATAGCGGGAAAACGGAAGGAATCGGGCGGCGTAACGGAAATCAACGACCTTTCTTCTTCCTGGACGCCTTTTCGGCACCTGCGGCGGGCGCGGGAAGCACTCCGAAATCGTTTCCCGGGGGAACCTTGCGATACATCGCCCAGACCAGAATAACCACGGCAATCAGGACCTGGGCCAGCGCGATGAGATGGGCGTCACGCAATTCCAGGAACCTGTAGGGCCGATCGTCGGAACGACGGATGAACTCGATTGCAAATCGTGAGAACCCGGACCAGGCCATGTAAATCGAGAAGATAATCGCGGGGCGACGAATCTTCTTCCTGATACCCCAGAGAAGTCCGAAAAGCGCGAAATTCGACAGTGCCTCGAACAACGGCGTCGGCCAGACGAGCACGCCGGGATCCGTGGGCACGATACCATTCGGGAACGCCATGCACAGAAAGCCGAGCGCCGCATCGGGACTGCACTCCACACCGTAGCAGCCGTCACCGGAGATCAGACATCCCAGCCTGCCGAACGCGTAACCCGATGCAAGAAGCGGGGCAACAGCGTCAAGCATCACCGGAATCGGGTACTTCTTCCAGACCCAGTAAGCGACGATTCCTGCCGCGGCCAGGATCAGGCCACCATGCCAAGTCAGGCCGGCGCCGGAAATGAAATCCTTGAACGTGAAGTGCTGGGCCTCGGTCAACAGATATGCCAGTTTGGCACCTATGACGCCCAGAACGATCGCGATCATAATCGTGACGTCACCCGCTCCAGGGTCGATATTCCGACGACGCAAGTCCTTGTTAAGCAGCCACGACGCGGTCAGAAAGCCGATCGCCATCATGACGCCGTACGTTCCAATCTCAATCGGTTCACGAATTACATAGGGCCACATGGTGCCTCCAGGGCAAAACGCCGGCGAGAGTGTACACCGTCACTTGCGGCTTGAACAATCCTTGCCGCAGGCGGCGCATGCGGAAGGGGGGCACTCCGGAACCCTGGCTGCCATCCAGGACTTCACGGCGCCGGACACGACACCGGACATTCCGGTCAGGACCTCGGTACCATAACTGTTGAAGGAATCGAACGCATGCGAACTCATCTCGCCGCAGATTATGACATCCGCGTCCAGTTCGTCATGGACGTACCGCGGAATCTGACCGGTCTGGAGTCCATCCGCGAATGGACTCTTCGCGGAACGAACGTCGCGGATCTCGTCACCCACCACGTCAACCACAACGAACGCCGCCGTTTCGGCGAAATCATGACTGACCGTCGCCTTAAGCCCGTCCGGCGACGACGCCGCGACCACGACACGCCTGATTTTCGCCCTCGCACGCTCCGCGGCCACGCGTTCCCAGCCCTTCTCGACCCCGGAAGCGATCTCCTCCAGAACCTTCGCGGCCGGGTCCTCGCGCTCGTACTCGACCAGCGGCTTTCCGGTATCACCGGCGCCAACCATCCTGGTCGTGATGGGGATGGCTCCGAGGAACGGGACTCCCATCTCATCGGCCGCCTTCCGTCCGCCACCGCTCGAGAAAAGGTCGATCCGCTCTCCGCAATGCGGACAAATCAGTCCAGACATGTTTTCAACGATACCGAGTATCGGCAACTTCAACATCCGGACGAAGTTCACGCACTTGCGCGAGTCCAGCAGGGAGACGTCCTGAGGCTGCGTGACGATCACGACGCCGTCCGCGTCCGGAATGAGCTGCGCCACGGACA
>JAGOFO010000250.1 GCA_017997155.1 Myxococcota bacterium | reverse complement strand
ACCGGGACATCAACAGGAAGATCGAACTGGTTTCGAACCTGTGCGAATTCGATCATCCGGACGTGGTTGCCGCCCTGTTCGAATTCGCCCGTGACGAAAACGAAGAGATCCGCGTGCGGACGGTCGAGGCGATGGCCCGAATCGGCAACGAGGAGCTCTGCGAGGTAATGGTCGACCGACTGATGGAAGACAGCGAGACCAGGCGCATGAAGCTGGCCATCCTGAACCTGCTTGTCGACAGAAAATGGAAGGTCAAATCCAGGAAAGAGGAGATTCGTAAGATCCTGCCCGAGGCATACTGGATCGACGACGTGGGCACCATCAGGTCCAGATAGATCTTTCAGCGAACCCTTGCCGCTCCCTCGGCCGCCTTCATCACGGAAGAATCGATAGCGCCTCTGACCTGAGCCGAATTCAATTTTGAATCACCCTCGACCAGTACCGCGAACGACATGGCGCGACCGTCGGGCAGATCAACCCATCCGGCCAGCGAGATCGCCACGTCGAGCGTTCCCGTCTTGGCGTGTACCCTGCCCTTATACGTCTCGCCACGGAAGCGCCCCTGAAGCGTGCCGTCAACGCCGCCGACCGGAAGCGCCCTGGCAATCACGGGTCTGACGTCCTTACTGCCAAGAATCCAGTCGACCAGCGCGACTGTCGCGGCAGCGCTGACCTTGTTGGCTCCGTACAGCCCGGATCCATTGGTGAACCTGCACGACCCCTCCGGGACCTTCACATCCTCGTTCAAAAATCCCATCAACGCGGCCGCGCCTTCCCCGAAACCAACCTGACCGCGCGCGGCTCTTGCCCCGACAAGACGCAGGACGCTCTCGGCGACCGGATTGATGCTGTCCTTGAGCATGGGGACGAGGATGTCGGCCAACCTGGGTGACATGACGAAACAGATGCGCTCGGCGCCGACCGGGACATTGCCGCGGACGGGCACCGCGGCCTTCACCGACACGCCACGCTTCTTCAGTGAATCGATGAATACCGAGGCGGCGTTCCACGCCGGATTGTCGACACGGAAGGTTCTGCCCACTGCCTTTGCGGGGTTGCTGCGTCCACTGATCGTGACTACTAGCCGCCCGTCCTTGTCGGTCGAAGTCTCCATGCGCAACGGATCACGGCGACGCTGCGCCACCCCCTCCTTGCCGGACGACGACGCACGCGCGCTGTTGACGACCCTGACGTAATCCGAGTAAGGGGTCACCTTGACAGCCGGGGTCTCGCCCGGCGCGGCCTTGCCAACCGAGACCGCCACGGCGTTGCGGTTCACCTGCAGACCGGCCACCGACGCCCGGTATGCCGACGACGTATTCTTCTGTCCATAAGCTGGCGGCAGGTCCGAGCGATCGAAAGGTCCGGTCGAAAACACCAGCCTGGGAAACGGCCCCTTCGAGACACCGGCCACGCACGAAGCAAGCTGGTCAAGTTCCCGGACCGTCAATTCCGGGTCGCCCGATCCCTCGACATACAGGGTCCCGTCGCCAGCCATAAACACCGAGGTTCTGAAGCGTCGATCAGGCCCGATCCGTTCGGTCGCGATCGCGGCGGTGAACAGCTTCGTGACCGACGCGGGGTTCAAAAGAAGATCCGGATTGAGCGTGGCGATCGGCTTGCCGTCTACCGAAAAATAGGCGCCGACGCGCATTCCGGACGCCTGCAGCGCCTCAAGCGCGGGCAGTGTCTGCTGCGCCAGCGCCGGAAACGACACGACCGAGACAATCAACGACAGCAGGATTTGTGGGCGCAATAGATTCATTCGCTTCATTCTTCAGGGTCGTAGACACAACGGAAACCGATGGTGGGAGAGCCTTCGGCCTTGCTCTGCTGACGGCCACGATAGGCTACGGCCATCTCACAAGTGTGGCCTTCGTCCGTGGCGTAGTTTCCGCCCTTGATCACGCGCTCGCCGACGATCGAAGGGTCGACAAGCGAATCCATCTGAACCGATTCGGAATACGCGATACAGATCGGCAGGCCCAGGGTGCCGGACTGGTCCTCGCACTGCACGAAGCAGTCGGGGTTCGTTTCACAGTCAGAACATATCGTGTAACAGTCCGCCTTGCATGCCTCATCCGTCGGGTCGCACTTCCAGCAATCGCACAGCACCGGGAGGTCCTGGGCGCACGTCACGTTTTCGAAATAGCGTCCCATCGTCCACTCGCTTACGTTTCCGGCCAAGTCGTAGACCCTGGGACCGCCGGCGACTTCGGTGACAAAATCGTCGGCGGAAGTCCCGACGGCCACCGGACGCGCGACGCTGGTGCAGTACTTCACGTTGACCTTGGCCGGCTTCGTGCCACACGTGCGGATTCTGGCGTAATTGACCAGATCCGACGGAACGAAACGCTTGGGGAACTCAACGGTGGAAGGACCGCCGGCGACACGCTCCCACTCGAACTCGGTCGGGAGTCGACCTCCGACGAAGTCGCAGTACTTCTGGGCCATGTCCATGGTCACCCAGATGACCGGGTAATTGTCGAAGACCGGATTGCCGTAATAGATCTCACCGTTGACGAAGTTGTCCCATTCGGGAAGGTCGCAGTTTCCCATCTGGACGCAGTAGTCGTACTGCTTGTTGGTAACCTCGTGCGCGTCGATCAGGAAATCCGGGATCACCACGTCGACCGTCGGCCACATCTTGGGCAGTCCGGTCCAGGAAGCGCTGCAGGTGCGTTCAGGCACATCGGCATCGAAACACATCGTCTCGGTGCCGAACGAGAATACGCCTCCGGTGATCGGCACCTTGTCGGTCGGCGGCGGAGGGTCGATTCCGACCACGCAGCCGGTTGCGACAATCAGGACAAAGGCCGTCGTGAAAGCAAAAAGTCGCATCATCATCCCCCTAAAACGTCGCAACCGCGCCGATACCGACCGAATCCTGCCCGAAGGCCGGAACGATTGTTACCGATGGCTTGACCTGTTCGATTCGGTCTTCCGGTTTGATTTCGAGCGGCTTCCGGGCGACTTCCCAGATCAGGAGTCCCAGCCCCAGGGCCGCCAGCCCCGCGCCCACACCATAGCCGGCGTAGACCATCGACTTGTAGGTCTCGAATGGAGGCGCGTCGACCGCGTTCGGGGCAACGACGTTGTACATTCCTTTGTCCTTGTAACCCTCGTTGATGTAATAGCGTCCCCAGGCGGAAGCGCCGACCAC
>JAGOFO010000249.1 GCA_017997155.1 Myxococcota bacterium | reverse complement strand
CCTCGAGCCTGTCCATGTCACGGAAGCCTGCCACCGCTACCTCAAGAAACGGGCCTTAACGGCCGGTCGCATACTTTACCAGAAAACATAGTGTAGTCAATCAGATTGGCCATTGGGAAGAATCACGGTTTTTCGCCCTGACGAGCGGGACGCTTCACTCGATCCCGCGGGCACCGAGCCACGCTCTGGTGGTCACCAGCGAATCCGCGCCCGAAAGACTCTTGGTCGGCTGAAAGAACTCACCACGATCCAGGATCAGGCAGCCCACGCGGACCGGATCCAGCATGCCGGCCAGCGACTGATTCAGCATCTCGTGTGAGCAGGCGGGAACCAGCCTGCCGCCGACGTCCACTTCCTTTCCGGTATAGAGGGTAGGGGGCAGGTCGGCCCTGATGGAATCCAGAGAAACCAGATTGGTGTTGATGTGGGCCGCCTTGAACAGCGGCGCGCCTTCACCGTCAACGGCAAGCGCCAGTTCCCGGGGACAGACCGAGTACTCGACGACGTCCACGCGCCTCGAACCACGATTCAGAGCGACCAGGCCCACCTTTTCGAACGGATCCCGCCGGCCCACCGCCGACAGGGTCATTCCATATCCACCCGCAGCGTGAAATCCAAGCCGGCACGGTTCCAGGGCGTTAGCCGCCACGTTGTCCACGTTATGGAGAACGACGTCGGTAACACCGAATGAACGCAGCCAGTCAACAGGTCTGGTTCCATTGCTTGCGGGGCGGAGCAGGGCGCCAAACACGCCGCCATGACCATCGCCGGTGAACACCAGCGACCCGTCCGGTCTGACGATCAGGTCCCCGTCCATGTCCAGCCTTGGATGCTCCGCCTGCTCCATCACCAGCACGTGCCGGCTGAACCACTCTCGCGGGGTTCCGTTGTCCACCCACTCCCGAAGCGCCCTGGCAGTGCCTGAACTGGCCATCAGCACCAGGGGCGCGAACCTGCCGCACTCCCGGCCGGACGCGATCATCTGCGCCGCAAAAAGGTCCAGGAAGGAGCGACCACTGCGCTCGCACACCGGGAACAATCCCTTTGGAGCGCTTCCGCCGTACCGCGCCATAACCGCCGCAGCCTGAGTATGTTCGCCGGCACCGGCCCAGAAACGGGTCGCGGCGCCTCCGGCAAAAATCACGACGCCCCATCTCCCCGACTTAAGATCCTCGCGGCCCCTGGCCTCCAGCGACCCATGGTCAAGTCGCGCGGCCTCGACCGACGGGAAAGGTTCAAGGGACGGCGGCGGCGGCGGATTCCGCCCAAGCGCCAGCACGTCGGCACGCAGCCTCGCCAGCCATTCGAAATCCACCCGCCCCAGATCGTTGACGAACCTTTCGGCAACCCGGGGATCCCAGGGTCCTTCTCCGAGCCACTTTCCGGGCGACGAACCGAAGCCGGCATCAACCAGCTTCCGAACCGCCTCGTAGACTCCCGGAACCTTGCCTGCATATCCGGCAAGCCCTGGAACCGCGGCCGCTAGTACCTTGTCAATCATGTTCATCTTCCATCGTGATTTACCGAGCGGGGAGGGGACAGCCGCTCAAAAAAGCCCGCTCTGAAGGCCCGCGGCCGGCCTCACCACGCGAATCCTGGATTCGATCCCGGTCTGTGCCAGGTATCTCGCGGCCAGTTCCTCGCAGAATGATGGCGCTGCCGCCTCTTCAACCAGGTTGACCGTGTTGCCACCGAACCCGGCCCCGGTCAACCGTGCTCCGACACACCCCTCGATTCCGCCGGCGATTGCGACCAGCTTGTCCAGTTCGGCGCATGAAACCTCGTAGTCGAGCGCAAGGCTGATGTGCGAACCGGCCATCAGACCTCCGACCAGTCCGGCGTCGCCGCCGGCAAGCGCCCTGGCCGCCCTGACGGTGCGATCGTTCTCGGTGACCGCGTGGCGAAGCCGCCGGTAGGACACCGACGGCATCGAGGATCGAACCGATTCCAGCATCTGCATCGTCACGTCGCGGGCGGCCTTGACCTCCGCTCCCCAGGTCGACTGGATGACCTCCATGCCCGCGGCGCACTCCATCTGTCGCTTCGCATATTCACCTGATGCAAGCGAATGCCTGACACCGGAATCGGCGACCACGATCACCCATCCCGGCCAGACCCCGACCGGAGTGGTTTCCAGCGAGCGGCAGTCCATCAACAGCGCCTTCCCTGCCTGCCCGCAGGCACTGGCCATCTGATCCATTATGCCGCACGGAACACGGCAGAAACGGTTTTCCGCCATCCGGGCGATGGTCGCCAGTTCCGCACAGGAAGGCGTGGCGCCCGAAAGCGTCGCCGCTATTCCCAGCAGCGAAACCTCCATCGCGGCCGAAGACGAAAGGCCGCCACCCTGGGGAACGTCGCCTCCAACCGCCACGTCGGCGCCGCCGAGCGCGAAACCGGACTCACGCCACGCCCAGAACGGCCCGCATGTATACGAACGCCAGTCCACGACGTCAAACGGTCCAAAATCGGCCACGTCGACCTCGACAGTGGCGCCCACGTCCACTGCCAGAATTCGGAGGATGCCGTCATCCCGGGGAGCGCCAACCGCGCAGGTCCGCAAGTCGATGGCGGCGGGCAGCACGAAACCGTCATGATAGTCGGTGTGTTCACCGATGATGTTCACCCTGCCACCGGCGTCGGACCATGCCGCCGGCTCACGCCCGAAGGCACTCCTGAACGCGCTGGACACCCGATCGATCAAGTTGCTGTCTATCATCTGGCAAGATCCTTCAGGAGAGAAGTCACTTCCATTCTTGAATATCGCGATACTCGGTCTCGAACTCGTCACGTTCCACGACGAAGCAGACGCCGGAATGCGATCCGGCGGGACAATACGCCGAATGGGGAGAGGAGACCAGCACCGGACGGCCCGGTTCGAGCGACAATTCGCGAACCCCGCCGGCGTTGTCCGACAGAACCAGCGTGACCTGGCCGGACAACAACAAAAACAGCTCGGGGCAGTCGTGCCATTCCAGTTCGTCGATCTGGGCGACATCGCTCTGAGGCGGACTGAACACGCCGCACCGCCAGTGCCCCTCATCACCGCAAAGCACGTTCCAGCGCTCTCCATCCGGCCACGCCAGAGCCGAATCGAACACGACCGCGGGAAAAGACGGTCGCCTTGTCGACACCTTTCTCATGAAATCACCATGCCCTCCGTCCGGACCTGA
>JAGOFO010000248.1 GCA_017997155.1 Myxococcota bacterium | reverse complement strand
CGGTATCTGGAGCGATTCGCGAAGACCCCGTGGTAGCGGACCAGGTTTTCGTAGGGGGCTGGGAGTAAGGTAGGAATAAATCCAGCGTGATGTGTTTTGAAGCGTCGGGGCCGCGCGGCGCCGGAACGCATGTTTCGACGCTGATGGCACGCTCTGGAACGAGGACATCGGCGAGGCGTTCTTCAGATGGATGATCGCCGGGCACCTGTTGCCGAACCGGGACTGCGCCAGTGACCTCTGGGCCGAGTACGAGCATCGCGTAGACGAAAACCGCGCACGTGGATACGCATGGGCAGTTCAGTCAATGGCCGGGATCCCCGAGACCGACATCATTCGCTGGTCGGTTCAGATGGCCGCGGCATGGCCCAACTACCGGCCCGCGATGGCGACACTGGTCCGGGGACTTGCCGATTCTGATTTCGACGTGTGGATCGTCTCGGCCACCAACCGGTGGACGGTCCGCGCCGCCGCACCGCTGATGAACTTCGCCCCTGACCACGTCATCGGCATGGAAAGCGTGGTCCAGGACGGTATCATGACCGAAACGATGGTCGAACCGCTTATCTGCAACGCCGGCAAGGTCACCGCCATTCAGGCCACCTTCGGCCGAATGCCGGACATCTCTTTCGGCGACTCGATGGGTGACTTCGAAATGCTCCAGGCGTCGCGTCAACCGATCGTCATCGGCCGCAACGACAAACCGAACCGGTCCATCCTGGCCGAGGCGCAGACCCGCGGCTGGCCCGTGCACATGTTCTGACCATCCGGCAAGGCCGCTTTCCCACTTAACACCATGGCACCATTGGGACATAATGCCCCAGTCACAGTCAAGGTATCGCCATGTCGCCCGATTCCATGAAAGGTGCCGTCGCAATCTCGATCACTCTCGACGCCGAGGTCAACTACGCTCTCGACCAGAATGATGTCCCGGTGATCAAAAAGATTATTCTGACAAACGAAACATACGACGACCTGCTGGATCTGACCGTGCGAGTGACGACCTACCCCGAGTTCACGCTGCCTTTTGAGACCAACGTTTCGCGAATCCCGGCCGGACGCTCAGTTGAACTTGACCGGGTCGATCTGAAGATGAACCGCAAGGTGCTGGCTGGCCAGACCGAGCGTGAGCAGGGTACGCTGACGGCCACGATTATCGGGAACGGCCGGGATCTGGCATGCACGACCTCCAGCATCGCGATTCTGGCGCACGACGAATGGAGCGGCTTCGTGATGCCCGAGGTGATCGCGGCCTTCGTGACGCCTTCCCATCCATATATAGCCAGGATTATCAAGCGCGCATCCTGCATCCTGACCGACTGGGGCGAGGACCCTTCACTCGAGGGATACCAGTCCGAGAACCCGGTCAGGGTGCGCAAGATTCTGGCCGCGATCTACGCCGCCATCCAGGAATACGAGATCAGTTACGCGGTTCCACCTCCGAGCTTCGAGACGCACGGCCAGAAGATTCGTACCCCCGACGTTATAGTCGAGGACCGCCTCGCGACATGTCTGGACCTGACCTGCCTGTTCGCGGCCTGCATGGAGGCCTGCGGGATCAATCCGATCATCGTTTTTGTCAAACAGCACGCGTTTGTCGGGGGATGGCTTGTGGATCAATCCTTCCCCGAGGCTGTTCAGGACGACGTCTCGGTACTCTCCAAGCGCATTGCCATTGGTGTGCAGGAATTATGTGTAGTCGAGACGACTGCCTCGGTCGCCGGCAAAAATTGTCGATTTGACGATGCGGTGACACTGGTCGAAAACCGCGTACGAAATATCGAAGACTTCCATTTTCTGGTCGACATCAGACGATGCCGTATCGGCCAGATAAGGCCCCTTCCCAGCCGTATCAAGGGAAGACCGGTCGATGACGCTGATGGAGACGGAATGCCGGATGTAACTCATGCGGCACCGGACCAGGTCGATTCCCCGGTGAAGTTCATGGACGCGCCTTGCAAGCTTTGTAGGAACTTTCATCCACAAAACGCTTGCATGAGAACGGCAAGGCCTGGTGGCCGGGTGCCCAGGTGTTGTCAAAGTCTGGAGTCGGAACCCATGCCCGGGGTGCGCCACGAGCTGCTGGCATGGTCTGGCATGACCGGGACGGATCGGTGGATGGTTCCCGAAGCGGGGCTTTGGTGGGCCGGCGGCCGACATGAGCTTAAGAACGTCAGGAAATGGTGATGGCCGGCGGGTCTCGAGCGGCTCCTGGGCCAGGACGGGAGCCTTGTCGTCCCCCGGGCGTTTTTGCCCCGGGCCGGCGGATGCGGCAGGGCCTTGCGGTATCTGGAGCGATTCGCGAAGACCCCGTGGTAGCGGACCAGGTTTTCGTAGGGGGCTGGGAGTAAGGTAGGAATAAATCCAGCGTGATGTGTTTTGAAGCGTCGGGGCCGCGCGGCGCCGGAACAATCCGAAACAGTCGCGTCAGGACAGCATTCAATACTGCCAATCCTGCGAGTAACAGTGCGAGTGCCCCAGTCGTGTCTCCAACGCCCCCTGGCACGGATGAACAGCCTCCGGTTTTGTTCTCTTCTTCTGGGGGAGCCACTAAATCCTCTTCAATCTCTACTGCTGCGCTGTCTGATCCCACCGTATCTGATGTCTCTTCCTGGCGGGCGTCAAATCCGTTGTCATCAACTGTGTCGATTGGCTCGGTTGTATCGATATCGCTTGTATCCGCTGGGCCGTCTGGGGTGTCCATGACTGCTGTATCTGCGAAAACTGAGCCTGCCCCAAAAGATGGACATCCGAGATAAGGGGGAGAGAATTGGAAGGTCCCCCGAGGGAGCGGAAGGATGTCGAGACGAGCAAGAAGGGTATTCACCAGGGAAGAGAAGGCCGATGCTGTGGGACTTGTGCGTCGGAGCGGCCTGAGCATTGCGCAGATCTCACGGGATCTGGACATCGGAGAAAACAGCCTGCGGTCGTGGGTGAAGCAGGCGGACATCGACGATGGACACGGTCCTGACGGGGAACTGACGACGACGGAGCGGGAGGAGTTACGGCAACTGCGTCGCAAGGTTCGGGGCCTTGAGCAGGAGCAAGAATTCCTAAAAAAATGGGCATGTTTGCGTGAAACACCCGCGAAATCATGAAAGTGTTAAGCTGGACCGGCTGGGGCCGGGTTAAGGTCGGCGCTTACTGGAGCCAATGAGCCCGGAAAAAAATGGACCCGAG
>JAGOFO010000247.1 GCA_017997155.1 Myxococcota bacterium | reverse complement strand
CCGTCGCGACCGCCTTGATGCCGCCGCCGACCATGTCGTAGACGAACAGGTTGTTGCGGGTGCCGTCCCACCAGGTGTTCCACGGGCGCATGTAAAGGTCGTCGTAGACCATGGCCGAGGTCTGCTGCGCCTTCTGGTTCAGGCGGCCGACCGTGCAGTCGAAATCGACTCCGCAGTCCGGAAAGACCGGCGCCGAGAAGTACAGGTTGTTGCCGGACCAGCGCAGCGCTGACGCGAACAGGGGCAGTTCAACCACCAGCCTGCTCTCGCCACCGTCCAGCGGAAGCAGGAAGATGCCGGATTTGCCTTCACGCTCGCCATACCAGGCCACGGATTTGCCGTCCGGCGACAGGGCGAAATCGCCCTTCATGCGTCCGCCGAAGGTGATCTGACGCACGTTGCCCGATGGCGACAGCAGGTAGAAGTCCTTGACGAACTTGTCGTTGGCGCCAAGTCCCTGAATCCTTAAAAGGATGTCCCCGGTCGCCGTAAGCTCGGCCGAGTCGATGAACTTGAAGCTCATCACGTCGTCAATCGTCACCTGGTGCTTCTTTTCGGCGGCACCGGAATCAACAGTCATGGACATCACCACTGCAAAAGCCATCGCACCAAGAGCCATCGCACCGTACCTCATCTTGCCTCCTCGTCCGATCGGACGCATCCGGAATATCTTGCCGATTCATCACATGTTGAACGTGTCGTTAAGTTTGTGGACCAGTTCCTGCAAGTCCTTCTTCAGGCCGGAAACGCCTTTGATGGACTCGGACACCATCATCCTCAACTCGGCCGCCGTCTCGGAGTCGGCCGGATCGCCAAGCTCGGCGATGCCGGCGCGAATCGCATCAAGCGCGGCCAGCGACGCGACCGCGGTTTCGTTGAGTCCGTCCAGCAGCGCCGCCACGCCGTCCGGCATCCCGGACCCGCCTGGCATCTGTTTTTCCTTCTCTTCAAGCAGTTTGCCGATCCGTTTCAGATAACCGCGGTTCGACAGCTTCAAATCCTGAATCTCGCGAAGAGCCGCCTCAAGTTCGGCGGCGGTGCCGGATGGCATGCGCCGAAGCGCTTCGACCTCGGACTTCAGGGATGACGCCTCCAGCCTGAACCTGTCCCGGTCGCCCCTCGCATCCTCGAGTTCGCGCAGATTGTCGGCGCTTTCAACATCCAGTTTGTCCAGGGTTACCGCCATCGAGCGGTTTTCTTCGCTGATCATGGCCATCGACGACCTGAGATCGACCAGTTCGGCCTCGACATCGTAAAGCCGCTCGGAAAGACGCTCGTTTTCGCGGCGCTCGTTATCCAGCAGGACTTCGAGCTCCTCGACTTTCAGTGGATGGATGGGGAGTTCGCCGCCGGCAGCAGCCTGGGCCGCGGGCGCGGGACGGGGCAGACCGGCCGCGCGTTCCGTGGACTGCCGCAGTTCGACCGGAACCTGTCCTGGCTCGGATGACGGTGCCGCGGGCTTCCAGTCCGCCTTCCACGCTTTGGGAACCCGCCGTTCCACAAAGGGCGCGGGCTGTCCGGATGGACGGATGTCGTTCACCGCGGCCGTGGCCATGTCGACGGACGCCGTTCCCGGCGACGGCAGTGGAGCCGCAACCGGCTCGGGAGCCGGAGCGGGAGCCGGAACTGGAGCCGGAGCGGGTTTCGGGGCCGGAGCGGGCGTCGGAACCGGCGCCGGCGCGGGTTCGTCGTCGACCATCAACGTGACCGCGAAGTTGCCCAGATAGACCGGTTCACCCGGTTCAAGCACCACTTCGCTGACAGGCTGTTTCTTGAAATATGTTCCATTCGCGCTGCCCTGATCACGCAGCACGCAATGCCCGTCCTGGTAGCGGATCGACGCGTGGATCCTGGAAACCGTCCGGTTCGTCGTGACCAGGTCGCAGCTTTTCACGCGACCGATGACGATCTCGGGCCGGTCAGGTCCAACGTACACATCCCTGAGTTCGCCTTCATCGTCCGAGTACTGAATCCTGGCCAAGGCACACCTCCAAACTCAGGGAGTTCTTTCGCGGAATGCACGGAAGATCCCGACCAGGCGATCCTGGCCCGGCGATGACCTGTCGAACACGTTGCCGGTCAGGACATCCAGACCGTAGATGCCCACAAACGTCAAAGGGCTCACCATCGTGGCGCAATCCTCGATCGAACGGGACGGGTCCATCCTGAAGGTCACGTTGCCGTCCCTGGTCACGAGGTCGCAGATGGCGGTCTTGACCACCTGACCACCGGAGTACTCGAAGCGCGCGCAAGGCACCGAACTCTTGAAGTCCACCTTGAACGCGAAAAACCTGGCCTCGCCGATCTCCCCGGATCCGTCCCACTTGCCCCTTAAAGAGGCGGCGCAGCCGGACGAAATCAAAAGACAGCCAATCATGAGCGCCAGTACAGTCCGCATCCAAACCTCCACTGCCGGAACCTTCGCGGCATCCGGAACCTTCGTCGCACGCGGGAACGATATACTCCGGATTCCGCATGATCGTACTTTTGTTCCGCGAAAGGGGCAAGGTGGACAAGGTCGGCGGAAGTGATATCCTGTCGGCGCAATTACTCGGAGGCCTCAGATGGGTACCGGAATCTCGGATCTCGAACCAAAACTGCTTTTCTCGATCTTCGACAGCCTGGTGGCCACTCCACGCGGGTCAAAAAAGGAAGGACGCGCCCAGGAACTCGCTCTGAAGTGGGCAGCGGAACACGGTTTCAAGGCGGTCAAGGACAGCGCTGGAAACATCGCAATCAAGGTTCCGGCGACGCCCGGACTGGAAAAGGCCAAGGGCGTCATCATCCAGGGCCACCTGGACATCGTCTGGGAAAAGACCCCGGATAACCCGATCAACTTCGAAACCGATCCGATCCCGGCCTTTGTCGACGGCGATTTCATCAGGACACGCGGCACGACCCTGGGCGCGGACAACGGCATCGGCGTGGCGTGCGGCATGGCCGCGGCCATCGACCCGGATTGCGTTCACGGGCCTCTCGAACTGCTGCTTACCGTCGACGAAGAGACCGGCATGGGCGGCGCCTTCGGCATCGAACCCGGTCTTGTCGCCGGTCGCACGATGCTGAACCTCGATTCCGAGGAAGAAGGCACGCTGTACGTCGGTTGCGCGGGCGGTGGCGACAGCACCATCACCTTCAACGTGACGCGCGCCGCGGCGCCGGCAGGTTCCAAGGCTTTGAA
>JAGOFO010000246.1 GCA_017997155.1 Myxococcota bacterium | reverse complement strand
CCAGTCCCGCCGAAAGGTCGCGCGCGAACCGGGTGTCGCCGAGCACGTCCGCCATCGCCTTGAAGGAAACCCATGCGGGCTTGGCCCGCCTGATGCTGCCATCCTCGCCGGTCCAGCCGAACAGCCCGAAATAGGACTCGTGCGGACGCAGGCCTTCCGTTTCCGGGTAGCCGTCCCAGAATGTGTACCACATGTATGACTCGACCCCGTCACGGGCCGCCAGCAGGATGCTTCGTGGCAGGAACGCGCCAACCTGCTCCTCGGTCAAATCGTAGGAGGGCCAGCCCTGTTCCGTGACCATCAGCGCCTTGTCGGGGCATCCGAGCGACGCCAGATACGCGCGGACGATTTCGGTCTGCGCCGTCTGGCCCTGGAATTCCAGGGTTTCATCAATGATCACGTCACGCTCGGGCGGGTCGTACTGCATGAAGGTGTACGGGTGGAACGCGACGATCTCGAAATAGTCGCAGATGTCGGGGTGCGCCTGACCCAGACGTTCCAGGAATCCGAAGCGGTCGGTAAGATCCCTTTCCGCGTCGTAGCTGGACATGCCACCCAGCAACACCCGCGCGTCCGGACAGGCCGTCTTGATTGCGGTGTGAGCGGCCTTCAGCATGTCCCCGTACTTCGCCGCATCCGGTTCACCCCCCCAGAACCTGGGGATGTTCTCTTCGTTCCAGATCTCGTATTCCTTGATGTATTGACAGTATTCCTGCGCGACGCGCCCGGCGAACTCACCGTACTCGTCCGAATTGATAGTAGAAAAGTCTTCCGGGTCGGTCATGGCCCATTCGACCTCGTATCCCAGCATCGGGATGATTCGGACGCCGCCTTCGACAGCCATGTCGACCTGGCCCTGAACCCGTGAGAAGTCCCACTGATCGTCAGCCGGTTCGATCCTGTGCCAGTGGTAGTCCTCGCGGATCGTCACCTCGCCCAGTTCCGCATACTTTTCGAATTCGAAGTCGCGTTCGGCACTCTCTTCGATACCCTGGTGCATATGCGTTGAAACGCCAATCAGACGTTCGATGGTGGGCGCCGCGGTGGCCGTCAGGTCTTCCCAGAGTCCCGGCTGCTCTACGTCAGATGTCGTCTCGTCGGACTCGATGAGATCGGCGGTGTCTCCGCCTTCATCGGTGACGCTGCCTTCGTCAACCTGGACATCAACCTGGACGTCAGCCTGGAGATCTTCCTGGACGTCGGTGACGACGTCCGGGGTGGTCTCCGAGCTTGAGCAACCAACGCACATCAGCGCAAAAGCGCCGGCGGCCAGGAACATGTTGGCGAGATGAAACTGTTTCATTCTGGATTTCCTTTTTTGAGTCTCCCGGGGCAGGGATTTCACTGGCGCTTCATCAAGTCGTTGATCGGGGTGTACAGGCTTTCCTTGAAGGCATCCAGGGAGTTATCCTCGCCAGGCCTGGCCGCGAGAATCTCGATCGCGCGGGCGAACTCCGGCGCAACCGACCGAACCCGCAGCTTCGAGATCCGTTTTTCGGGCGGGACCGGAATCGTGTCGGTGACCAGAAGTTCCTTGATCAGCGGGTGCTGCTCGACGCGCCTCAGTCCTTCGGCTGAAGTAAGAACAGGGTGGCAGATCGCTGCCCTGAGCGAAGCTGCCCCCTTTTCCATGCAGAAGTCGGCCGCCTCGATAAGCGTGCCGCAGCTCATGGTCTCGTCGTCGATGACCCAGCAGTCGCGATCCTTGACCTCGCCAACCATGTGCTGCGCGTGCGCATTCTCGTTGTCGGCGATGCGCTCCTTGTTGATGATGGCGATATCCATCTTCAGCATGTTCACGAACGGACCGAGGTGCTTTGCCTCTCCGATGTCCGGGGCCACGAACACTGTCTTGTCACGCTGAGAGTTCGCCAGGATCTCGTATGCGAAGATCGGCTTCATGTTCAGCGTGTCGACCTTGATTGTCTTCTGGTCAAAGAATCCGTGGATCTGCTGGAAATGGGGTTCCATTATGATGATGCCGCGGGCCCCGACGCTGGTCAAAAGGTCGGCGAAGGTTCTGGCGCCGATACTGGCCCGAGGGTGGTCCTGCTTGTCGCTTCGGATATATGGAAGGTAAGGCGTCACGACCGTGACCCTGGCGCCGGCGCAGGTCAGCGCGTGTACCATCCAGTAGAGCTCGATGATCATGTCGCTGACGGTCAGATTCACGCCGAAGATATCCTCGCCGCTCTCTGTCTTGCCGATCAGCGCCCGTCCCGGTGCCTGGGTCTGGATAACGAAGCAGTGCTTGCCTCGGACGTTCACCTTCGGATCGACCAGCACGTTCCCGTTGGAGAACCACTTGATCGTCGGACCGCGACGGTCGCTCTCGTCCGGTTCGTGCAGGACAACGCCAAGCTGCCTTGCGATGGAACGCGCGAAATCCAGGTGAGAGTTGCCCGCGAACAGAAGGAAATCTTTGTGAGCCATTGGAGTCGACCTCGGCAAATGACAATTTTGTTGAACGGACTGCCAGTCCCGGTTCGGTTCTGCCGATTAGCACTTTAGGGACAAAACCGCAACCCGTCACGCCGGATCCTGACCGCTTTTCCTGTGCGTAACTCATTGAAATGGCGGGGCATCGGTCTTGATGCCAGATATCTCCGGTCTGGTTGAAACGGATGATCCCTTTTGAAGTCCGACAGGTTATTATCCTGGGTGAATTCCATCCCGCGAGGCACCCGATGACTGAGATGCGCCTGTTGTCCTGGAGTCTTGTCTGTCTGGTCCTGTTGACTGTCGGATGCGGTTCGGTTGGTACCGACGATATCCTTTCGCCTTCAGACGTCCCAGACGCCTTCGCCGACCTCGTGGACGCTCCGGACTCATCGGGCCAGACCGATGTCGACTCGCATGAAGTCGGTCAGACCGGCGACGCATCCGACTCTGAGGTGGTCTCCGATACCGCCGATGACGTTTATGTCCCCCCTGAGCCCGATCCCACGTTCATTCACGAAGTCCGTGTCAGGGAAACCTGCGTGGCCGACGGCCCGTGGAAAATCGATGGGGTGCTTCAATTCAGGGACGCGGCAAGTGGCTTCGTGTCGCTGGATATTCGTGCCGTCACGGTTTCGGGCGACTTGGTGTGGGCCCTTTCCAGCGAAGGCCTCTACAGAATGGTGTACGTAACCTCCGGCCTGCCCGCCACGTTCGAGAGGGTGATGGACGCGGGCGCGGGGTCTTTGAT
>JAGOFO010000245.1 GCA_017997155.1 Myxococcota bacterium | reverse complement strand
CGTTCACTTACGCGGAAGTTGGACAGATGCGCGGACCAGCCCGGCAGCAGCGCCAGCAGCAGGAATGGCAGCGCGAAACCGATTCCCAGCGCCCCGAAGAACGCGAAAATCTGTGCAGGTCCGGCCAGGAATGCGAATCCAGCCGCGGGACCGAGCAGTGGCGCCGTGCATGGCGTGCCCAGGAAAGTGACCAGAAGACCGGTCAGGAAGGACTCGATCACCACGCCGCGCTTGCGTGTGGCGCGCAGTCCCTTCAGGTCGTCGGTGTGGCCGGCCGACTGCAGAGGGAACAGGCCCAGCATTCCCAGCGACATCAGCATCAGGACCGCGCACATCACCGCCAGAAACGTCGGGTTCTGGAACTGGAATCCCCATCCGACCTGATGATCCAGCGCCTTGAGCGCCACGATCAGACCGGCGAACGCCATCATGGTCGACAGGATGCCGGCGGTGTAGGCCAGCCCGTTGCGAAGAAGCATCGAGTGCCTTTCGCGTCTGTCCTCGTACTTGACCGCCGTCTTAACCAGGTGGTTCAGTTTCGGGATGATCACCGGGATCACGCAGGGCATCACATTCAGCAGAAGTCCGCCTGCGAACGCCAACAGCAGGAAGTACCATGAGAACGAAGGCGTCCGGGGCTGTCCGGCCGTGCCGGCCGTTTCGGGATTCGCCTGTTCTGCGTCACCGATCTCGGCCACCTTCGGCGTCGCGGCCTGTGCCGCGTCCTTCCTGGCCCAGGGACTCTTCGCTGGATCGGACCACGCGCCGATCACAAAATCGTCGGCGTCCGCGCCGCCATCGGTCGTGGCCCTCAGGAATCCACCCGCGAAAGGCAGACAGTTCGAGCCACGCAGTTTGACATCCAGATTCCAGGAAGACGGACCCGCCGGATCGATCGACCAGCGATCGACCATGCAGTCTCCACCGGGCAGCCATTGCGGGATGAAGTCGTCGATCGCCTTGAATCCGGTCGCCCGAAATCGAAGCGACCAGATCCCGTCCGCCTCATAGGTCATCGACTCAAGCCATGCCTGCCGCGCCTCAAGCTCCGTGGGTACTGGTTTACTTGAAAATATGGCATTGTCTGCCGATGCAACCGCCGACGACGCCACCGGGATCGAAATCGACGCCGTGGCCGTTCCGCCCACGCACTTTTCCCGGCAAGCCAGCCAGCGCGCGCTGGCGGTGACAGGCAGATCCTGCCCAACCGCGGCAGCCGAGGCCTCGACCGTGGCGACAACGAGCAGCTCGCCTTCGTAGCCGAAGGCCGTCAGATCGAAAATGTCGCGATCCCACGTCGCGGGGTGTGGGAAGGACGCGCGCCCAATCACGGCGCGTTCCGGATCGGTCGTGAACTGGACAGTCGTCGGCTCGCCGGTATTTCCCGGCCACCCGGCATAGACATGCCAGCCTTCAGCGATACGCAGTCTGGCCGCCACCTGGAAAGGCTCGCTGTCGGACGCCTGGGAGACGCTCGACAGCATTTCGAGCACCACCGGATTCCTGTTGTTCGGAGTTCCGGCCGTGCCCGTGGAGTCCGCGCCCGCACTTCCGTTATCACCTGATGCCATGACCTGCAGCGGCAGGCCGGCGATCACAAAAGCCGCCACGCAAATCAACTGGTTCCTGATCGATTTGGCCTTCCTCATCGCTGTTCACCACTCGGCGTTCCGGCGCACGTTTATACCACAGCTGGACAAGGTTTGACCTGTTCGCGACACCATGCGGGAGAAGGGGACAAGCCTTGCCCATACAGGATGTTTTGGCTAGAATCGCCCAGACCGCATAGAGGTTCGGTCCGGATGCCGACGAACAGTCACGTTACTGCCTCAACGCTGCTGATCCTGCTGGTTTCGTCGCTGTTGTCGGGTTGTGGCCTTTCAACTGTCGCATCACGTCCGGGCTGGGTCGACACGCCGCCGCCACACGACAGCCGGTATCTGTATTTCGTGGGTGGCAGCGGATGGCGCGCCAGCGAGAGCGAGGCGAAGTCCGCGGCCAGAATGTCGGCGTCGGGTCAGGTTCCGCAGTACGTCGCGTCACAGATTCAGTCGGTTCTGGCGGACGTGCAGATCAACGAAAACGGCGTGGACACGAACCGGGTCGAGATTTCGGTGACCGTTGTCGGCACAGCTTTGACCATGCGTGAGGTTTCGGCCCTGCAGTACTGGTGCGCGCATTCTTCGTCCGGGTACGATTGCTGGGCTCTGGTCGGATACCCGCGTGCCGAGTATTCGCGTACGCTGGAAGAGGTCGATCGCATCGAGCGTGACCTGGCCGGCTACGCCCTCGATCTTTTCGAAAAGGCATCCGCCTTCCAGTCGTCGAGTCATTTCTGCGAGGCAGCTTCCGCTTATGCGGACGTGGCTTCCGCGCTGAAGTCGCTTCCGGCGCCGCGCGAACTGGCCCATCCCGTCTACTTGAACACCGACGTGCTTTCACGCGAGGTCAATGCCCGCATCGGCGTCGTGGCTGGCGAGTGCCGTCAGATGGATCGAAGGGTCGCTGTGCGCGTGCTGGTCGATGTCCAGTCCGCACGGGGCGTGCCGTTCACGGTGTCAGACCGGGCCACCGCCGTCTTGGGATCGGAACTGGCGTCCGTGGTCGCGGCGTCCGGAAAGGAAACGGTGCCGGGCGCGATAACCGGTGAACAGATCGCGGCCTGCCTGAAGGGAGATCGCTCGGCAGTGGCCGAGGCCGCCGGACTTTCGCGTTACCTGCTGGTGGTTTACGCCAGGTCGGCTTTTCATGACAGCCGTTTCAACATGGAGTTCTACTTCCGTGCGTCGATGGAATGGGCACTGATCGACGTTTCCAGCGCGACCGTGATTTCATCGGGATCCAGTTCGGATTGTGGCGGCGAGGGTGTCACGATTCAGGCTGCCCAGGACCTGTCGCTGAACAGGTTGTTCAAGGACAGGATGGTCGGACCGATCTCGGCGGCCCTTGCCGGGACAGGGGACAAGAATTGAGTCGATCTGTACACAGATGGATCGGATGTCCCGCCGCGATTCTGATGGCGTTGTTGATACTCCTGTTTCCCGACGTGGTCACGCCTGCGCCCGACACCAGTACGTGTGACGATCGGATGAATCATCCGGTCTGTGTCAGGGAAGGCGACGCGGCGGCTGACTTCAATCTGCGCGGTTTCGACAATTCCCTGGTCCGTCTGAGCGAGCTCAAGGGCACGCCAGTTCT
>JAGOFO010000244.1 GCA_017997155.1 Myxococcota bacterium | reverse complement strand
TTTTTTGGCCCCGGAAATTCGAACCCAGGTTTCGATTTTGGGGCGGGCTTGCGGTCGTTCTGGCGGTGATGGCGGGGTGCGGCGGGCACCTGAGTTCGGTGGATCGGCTTGACCAGACACTGAGCTATTTCCACACGCATCTGCTTCAGGCGGGCGAGGTACAGCGTGCCGCGGCCTATGTCGACCGCGATATGATGGAATCCTTCCTGTCGATGCACGACCCGGAACTGAACGCCTACACGCTGGTCGACTTCACGATCCTGTCGGTCAGGTACCACAAGACCCCCGAGGGAACGAACGACGCGGCCACCGTGGTCGTTAAGGCAAGCGTGATTCGCGATAAGTCGATCACCGTCGAGCGGCGGCAGTTTCTGGAAAAGTGGGAGTTGAGGGGCACCCGGTGGACCCTCGTGTCCGAGAGGATGCTGGACAGCAACGAAATGGGCGCCAGCGGCGAACTCGGGGACGACGTGGACTACGGAGCCGAGGGCGACGGGGACGGCTCGGTCGACGTTGATGGCCGGAATGACGGCAGCCTTCCGGAGAACTGACGCTTGATGAATCCGGTTACCAGAAAACGGCTGGCAAACGCCGCGAAGTGGATTGTATCCACGGGCATCGGCGTGCTGTTCATCTGGCTGGCGTTCCGGGACTGGCCGGTGAATTCGATCTTTCAGGGCGGGTTGCGCCTGGTCGACGGCATGGTCACGACCGACCACTGGCGCGTTTCACTGCTGACGCTTGCCCTGTATTTCCTGACGCTGCTGTCCCTGCACCTGTTCCGCTTCTGGCGCTGGCAGCCGTTGCTGGCTCCGCTGGGCAGGGTTGGCTTCTGGACCCTGAACCGTGTTTGTTCAGTCGGCAACATGGCTGTGTTCCTGCTGCCGATGCGTCTTGGCGAACTTGTCAGGCCGATGCTGCTTTCGACCGAAACCCCGATCCGGCGTTCCGCCGCCATGGCGACCATCGTGGTCGAACGCGTCGTTGACGGGGTGATCGTCGCCGGTTTCCTGGCCGTTGCGCTGCTGTTCATGCCGTCCTCGAATGCCGAGTCGTATCTTGAACTGAAGATAGGCACATGGATTGCGATGGCAGTGTTCGGCGCCGCGGTCCTGGGGCTTGTCATGATGTTCGCGTTCCGTCGCACGCTGTCCAGAATTTTTCACGCGATAGCTTCGGGCGCGGGCGCGGGTGGCTTCGGCCGTCGGGTCGCCGGAATTCTCGACCGTTTCATGGCCGGGCTGGCCGTTTTCCCGGACGCGCGCAATTTCTTCCTGTTTCTGTTGATGTCGCTGCTGTACTGGGGGTCGAACGGCTTCGGCCTGTGGGTGCTGGCGCACGGCTTCCAGATGCAGACCGCCGCCGGATGGACCCCGATCGGGATTCCATTGATCGGTTGCTTCGCCATGATGAGCACCATCGTCGTCGGGATGATGATCCCGAACGCGCCGGCCAACGTCGGCTCGTTCTGGTATTTCCTCCTGAAGCCGATGGAGCTTTACGGGATAGCGGCGGGCAATCCGGCCGGCCTCGCTTACGCGCTGACCGTATGGACTCTTCAACTGCTGCAGTTGATTGTGTTCGGCGGATATTTCATCATTCGTGGGCAGGTTTCCTTCAGACGGGCCTTCGCTATTGGTCCGTCCGAACCGGAGGAACAGGTGGACGACATCAACAAGGGAGGTTCGGATGCGACAGCCACCGACTGACCTTACTCGTTCCCTCATTCTGCCGGCCATCGCCGTAATGGCCTGTGTCGCGTCGTTGCTTCTGCCGGCCGGCGCCCGTGGCGACGTGATCTACCGTTGCGTGCGAAAGGACGGCGAGACAATCATCTCGTTCAACCGCAAGCTGGACGGCATGAAATGCTCGGTGCACGAAAATCTGGACCGCGAGCCGTCGAAGCCGAAAGGCGCCAAGTGCCACACTCAGCGGTACCGTGACACGATCTTTTACAAGTGCGAGAAGAACGGCGTCTGGTACATCTTCAACAAGGCGTCCAAGTCCGGTGGCGATGCGACTGCCTCGGGCGACAGCGGTTCATCCGGCACCCGGAACGACGGGGACGTGGCTAATAACGTCGGCGAACCCGCCCCGGACGGCGGAAAGGTCGTTGATCTTCCCGGAATCGTGGCTGCGGCCGCCGAGGAGTTCGGGGTCCCGGCCGGTCTTTTGATGGCCATCATCGAGGTGGAGTCGGGTTTCAACCCCGATGTCGTTTCGCCTGTCGGCGCGCAGGGCCTTATGCAGTTGATGCCGGTCACCGCGGACTACCTCGAGGTTCAGGACCCGTTCGACCCGGTCGAGAACGTCAGGGCGGGGGCCAGGTTGATCCGGCTGCTTTCCGACCGTTTCGACGGCGACATCGAACTGGTTCTGGCGGCCTACAACGCCGGTGCCGGGGCCGTAAAACGCGCCGGCGGAGTCCCGGACGCCTGCCGCGGCTACGTGACCAAGGTGATTTCCAGGTACCGTCGCAATCTGGACCAGCAGTGATTCGCCAGTGATATCCCCGTTCAGAGCTGCTCGAGCGTCCCCGGCTATTGACAGAAATGCGTCCGAAAGGATACGATATCCGCGGCTGGAGTGTTGCCGTGACGATTCGAAAAACTTCGTTTCTGCTTGCGTTTATCGCAATAGTTTTGATGGGATGCGCCACAACGCAGACGCCTGTGGCTGCGGTCCCCGGCCAGGTTGCGACCACGCTTGAGGTGGCCAGGGCGCATTACCTTCGCGGACTGGCCTCCCTGAGGGAAGGCGACTTTGAATCTGCCTTCAAAAGTTTCAGCGCCGCCGCTCGCGCCCCGTCCCACATCGAGTACTCCAAGCTGGCCCGGCTGCGCATCGCCGACACGCTTTTTTACCAGGACATGTTCGACGAGGCGGCTGTCGCATACACCGCGTTCATCAATTCGTCGACCAGCAATCCGAACCTGCACTACGCCTACTTCAGACTGGCCGAGTGCAAGGTCAAGTCGATCTCGGGCGACTTCTTCCTGGTTCCGCCCTCGGATCGCCGTGACCAGCGCGATGTGCGTTCCGCGCTGCGCGCCATCGAGTCTTTCGTAAGGAATTTCCCCGACAGTCCATACTGCGGGCAGGTCCTGCAGATGCGTGACCGGATGATCGACACCGTTTCATCCTACGAACTCGAGGTCGCGCGTTTCTACATGACCAGAAAGAAGCCCGCCGGAGCGATCGGC
>JAGOFO010000243.1 GCA_017997155.1 Myxococcota bacterium | reverse complement strand
GGGGGCGGATTGTTTCTTGACGGCGCGATCTATCGCGGCGCCGACGGGATGGCCGGCGAACTGGGACACATCGGTGTCGAGCCCGAGGGGTTCCCGTGCAATTGCGGCAGCCGCGGTTGCATCGAGCAGTACGTGGCGGCGGTGGGCATCAGAAACTACGTGGCACGCGATCGCCTGTTCGGCGACGACACCCCGGCGGCGCTGGCCGATCCGGATCTGCCGCGCCGACTTTATCAGATGTGCCGGGATGGACATCCGGTGGCGGTCAAGTACTTCCACGATGTTGGCTATTACCTGGCGATGGGGATCGGAACCTTCCTGAATCTGCTCAACGTCGAGGCCGTCATCCTCGGGGGTGGACTGGCGCGGTCGTTCGATGCCTTCGGGCCGACGATGCGAGAGGAACTCCATCGGCGGGCCTACCCGGTGCTCGTCGAACGAACATCAATCGTTCTTTGCGAGTTGTGGGAAGATGCCGGAATCCTGGGTGCCGCCGCCCTCCTGAACCCCAAACCTTGACCGGTTACGGACGTGTTGATTGGTGATATAGTACCGTGCGCGTGTTGCAGTAAGCGTGTCGTCGGCCGCCTTTGTCGTCGTGGAGGCCTGGATGAGTGACTCGAAAACCATGATTGTCAGGCTGTTCGGCCCGGGACTGTCCGACGTGTCGACTTTTGTGCGCGGCCTGTCGCGGGACGGCGAGGATATCCCGATCTGCTGGGATGAACATCCCGAGGTCGTGGTCAAGTGCACGGGACCGCGTATCGTCGGCGATCTCTGCGCCAGATACGGCCAGGCGGTTTACACCTTCGAGGGCCGATCGATGGAGAGCGTCGTTGGCGCACATCTGGCGGCTGGTGGACTGACCCTTTCGGTCGCCGAGTCCTGTACCGGCGGACTGCTTGGTCAGATGCTGACGTCGGTTCCAGGCGCCTCGAATTTTTTCGCCGGTGGAGTCATTGCGTATTCGAATCAGCTCAAGGCCTCGCTGCTGGGAGTGCCGGACGACGTGATCGACAGGCATGGGGCAGTGTCCGAGCCGGTCGTTCTGGCGATGGCCGCCGGCATGCGACGCCATGGCCGCACTGATGTGGCCGTTTCGGTATCCGGAGTGGCTGGTCCGGGCGGGGGCAGCATCGAGAAACCGGTTGGAACCGTGTGGTTCGGGCTGGCAACGCCGGACGGCGTGCGCGGTGTGGAACAGTTTTTCAAGGGAAACAGGGCGGAAATACGGCGGGCCGCCGCGATCTTCGCTCTCGACCTTGTCAGGCGCTGGTGCATTGGCCGTGGTGGCAATCCGATGGTTTTCGAGGTTGCCGGCCAGTCGGTCATGAATTAACCTGCGTCGAATTTTTGATTCCGGCGGCCTGATCGGGCGCGTCGGCTGAAGGACCCGGATGGCTTCGAATGACAGTCCAGGGGTGGAACTATCGGTCGCGGTGATCATCGAGCCGCGTCTCCCCTTCGTGAATCAGTTGCTCGACATGGTCAGGGACGTCCGCAAGATCCTGGGTCGCGATGTGCGCGCCGTGTGGATGCCTCCTCAGTCATACTGCGTGGTTCTGGCGTCCGCCGTCCTTCCCGCCCGCGCCCGCGAAGAAGTCGCGACCATGGGGCTTCGAAGCGGCGTGACGAAGCTGCGAGGTTTGAGGGAAGTTGAACTCAGGGTCGATCCGCCCGTTTTTGAACGTCTTCCGGACGGCTCCGCGTTCATCCAGTCCAGGGTGTGGTCCGACATGCCCGAATTCAAGGAAATGCTTCAGGCCCTGACGTCGGGGCTGGAGTCGACCGGGCTGGAGATTCGTGAAGGCGTCGGCGTTCCGGGCGGTTTCAGGTTTGTGTTCGGTTGGGTGCCGGGGCCATGCGATCTTCCGGCGATTCCGGTCGAGTCACTGTCGAATCTCCCATCGCTGGTCAGGGTTTCCGGTCTGTCCTCGGCCGTCCTTTCGAAGGTCGGAGCCACGCCGATGTTATCCTACCGGAGACTCAGGTCGATCGATTTCGACGACGCGGTGTTCGGCGACTTGTGACTTACGTGGCGCCGCGGCGTGGAACCTTTGCGCGGCGTCCGATGAAATCATGTTCCACGGAGGAACCACAATGGCGAAGGAAGCCAAGGGAACGCAGATCAAGGTGGCCGACACGCTTGAACAGCGTGAGCGGAATATCGACGTGGCGGTCGCGACCATCGAGCGTCAGTTCGGCAAGGGCAGCATCATGCGCCTGGCCAACGACGGATCGTCCATCAACAAGGTTCCGGTGATCAGCACCGGCTCTCTCGGTCTGAACATCGCTCTCGGCATTGGCGGATATCCCAAGGGGCGCGTTGTCGAAATCTACGGTCAGGAATCGTCCGGTAAAACCACGCTTACGCTTCTGGCGATCGCGGAATGTCAGCGGGCCGGCGGGCTGGCTGTTTTCATCGATGCGGAACACGCTCTCGACGTGAACTATGCAAGGAAACTCGGCATTTCGGTCGAGGACCTTCTTCTTGCCCAGCCCGACACCGGCGAGCAGGCTCTCGAGATCGCCGAGACGCTGGTCCGGACCAATGCCGTCGACCTCGTGGTCGTGGACTCGGTCGCGGCGCTGGTGCCCAAGGCGGAACTCGAAGGCGAGATGGGTGATTCGCACGTCGGTCTGCAGGCCAGACTGATGAGCCAGGCCCTCAGGAAGCTGGCCGGTGTCCTGTCCAAGTCCAGCACCTGCATGATCTTCATCAACCAGATCCGCATGAAGATCGGCGTGATGTACGGCAACCCCGAGACGACGACCGGGGGAAACGCGCTTAAGTTCTATTCCTCGCTAAGGCTCGAGGTCAGGCGCGGCCAGGCCGTGAAGGACAATGACGGTCAGACCACCACCGGTTCGCGTGTCAAGGTGAAGGTGGTCAAGAACAAGATGGCGCCGCCCTTCCGCGAGGCGGAATTCGATCTGGTGTACGGCGAGGGCGTCAATCGGCTTGGAGAGGTCGTCGACCTGGCAAGCGGCGCCAATGTCATAGAGAAGAGCGGTTCGTGGTTCAGCTACGCAGGAAAGAGGCTCGGTCAGGGACGCGAGCAGGCGATGGCGTATCTCAAGGACAACCCGGAAGATCTGGCCGCGGTTACCCGCGATGTCTACGCGAAATTCGGAATCTCCATCGACGAGGGCCCGGCAGCGTGACGCCGGCCCTTCCGTCAATCCCATGAGGCAGAAGTGAAATCTTCAGAAATCAGAGAGAAGTTCCTCAAGTACTTCGAGGG
>JAGOFO010000242.1 GCA_017997155.1 Myxococcota bacterium | reverse complement strand
AGCAGGTCCAGAATCCCGCCATACCGCTTCGTCAGGACGTCGCGCAGATCGTCCGGAACCTGAAGAAGATCCTTCATCAGCAGCTCGGCCCGACCCGGGAAGTACAGTCTGCTGGAACCAGCAAAGCCTTCCTCGATTCCCGCACGAATCCGGTTAGCGGCTTTCTCGTAGTCAAAATCGTCCGATCCCAACGAAGTCACAATCCGGTCAACCAGCTTGAATGGCAGGCACTCCAGCAGCCTCCGGTCGTCAAGATAGTCGTCCACGACCCCGGAAAGAATCCCGATTGCGCGCGCGCGCGACACCTCGATCACACGTTCGATGCACTTCCCGGTTCCAAACACCGCGACCCGGAACCTGATCTGGTTGCCCCCCTCACCTATTCCCCACGCGAGCCCGAAAAGGAACGGCTCGAACAGTTTCACATGAAAGGCAGAGCCCTCAATCGTGGACGAAATGGACACGCCGAAACCGACGCAACGACCATCGGTGGGCGGCGAGACGAACTCGATCGACCCGGAAAGCTCGACCTCTACCGGCGTGCTTCCCGATTCGCCGCGTGAAACCGTCAGACGGACAGCGGGCGCCACGAGCCCCGGTCTGAAGCCGTCCGGCATCTCGTCGCCCAGCACCCCGTGCTCCAGCCATCCGCCGGCAGCGATCTGTTCGACTGATTCGTCGTTCAGGAAGTCCAGGTTCGCGATCAGGGCATCCTCGGCAGGGCGGCGGAACAGTCCCGAAGGCGCCTGTCCCTTCGCGTGATTGATCGCGCCCCTGACCCTCAACAGCTCCGATGCCACTTCATTTCTGCCACCGGAGGCGACCAGATCGTGTCTGAACTTCTTCTTCAGACCAAATTCCGCCATCCGATCGGCTTCGAATGGCTCATCGGAAACGAATACGTCCGCCCCGTCGTCATCGAAGCTCGTGATCCCGAACGCCCTTTCCAGACGGGCCCGGCAGGGATTCTCAAGGAAAAGCGCAAGAGAACGGATCCTGGCCCTTCCGTGCGACTCCGCGGACGACGACGTGGGACGCAGGTAATCCGCCCCAGGCCTTTCCAGGAGCGCCAGGGCCGAGCGCAGATCCGCCAACCCGGCGTAGTCCTTCACATCGCCGCCATCTCCTACCCTGATCGCTTCGACCAGCGCCTTTTGAAGTTCATCCCCGCGCCCCCCGCGTCCGGCCTCGACAAAGGCACTCAGGACACGATCCCTCATTCGGCGCCGCCGCCCGGACCACGGAGGAACCAGATAGCGCCGGCTGAATGGCGACAGTGGCACCTCGACCCTGGCGAAAGACGCAGCGGTCCCGTCGGTTGAAGCCGGGAGGACGCTGGAAGTCACGAACGACTCAAGCTGCCTGACCACGGAACATGGTTCATTGCGCCTGTCGCGCACCGTGTCCCAGCCGTCGAACGACAGTCTCAACGAATCGGTCGTGCACAGGACCGTTTCCAGGAACATGTACCTGCCCGCATCGGGTGTCGTGATATCCCCGATCACGCGGGCACCGGATCTGAGGTCAAGCGACGACTCCCGGCGGTTCCCGGGGAAGCCGCCCTCCTGCAGCCCCAGCACGAAAACGACCCTGAACGGAATGGGACGCATCGGCTTCATCGAGGCCACGGTGATTCCCTCGCCAAAACCCGCGCGTCTGCCGACCGAAACCCCTGAAAGAATTCCCTTCACGACTTCAAAGGCCAGAGGCGCCGGTATTTCGACGTCAAGCCCGTTGGCGGCCAGCGAGCGGGACAATTCGGATTCGTCCGACAGCACCGGACTCATCCCGTCGATCACCGCGCGCCTGACCGTCCACTCGCCCTCGCGATCGGAGGGTATGGCCAGGAAATCGTCAAACAGATCCAGCAACAGCCTGCCCCACCGGCCGGGCGATGCCCAGTGGCCGTTCAGGGACGACACCGCGGCCCACAGTCTTTCGATGGTCACCACGAACAAATCGGCGGTTCCACCGGCCGTATCCATGTCCACGTACGGCCACAGATCGGCGAAAGCCCCGTCCGACGCCGGGCAGGGTTTCATGGGCCGTGCCTCTCCTTCCGCGACGAAATCACGCACGGAAGGCTCCGCGAACGGCTTCATGACCCTGCCCATCCTGATCCGCTCAAGGGCACGGGACCATGTGAACACCCCGGGAATCTCGGGATCGACACCGGGTGGGTCGTACATGTCGTGAAACACGCCAAGCCTGACCACCCATTCGGTCCATTTGTCGACGTCGCCGGCCGGAACTCCGCATGACGCCATGAAACACGGATTGACCAGCAGTTCCAGAACCTGCCGTCTGGAAAAGTCCGAGCCGACCAGGTCGATCAGCCCCTTGACACCCGCGGCCCAGAGACTGTCCATGGAGGCGGTGGAATCGGCGAGCCGGTATGGGAGCGAGTCGGAATCCCTTTCGAACACGGTCTGAATCAGAGGTTTGTACGTGTCGATGTCGGCCACCAGGACGGCGATGTCCGACAACCGCAACGAAGGATCCCGTTCCAGAAGTTCGAATATCTGTTCGTGAACCCACTCCACCTCGCGTTCCGGACCGGGACAGGAACTGACAGTCAGGCTTTCGTCCATCGACGCGGCCGCGACGCTGGACGTTCTGTGACGGATTCCGCGGCGAACGCTGTCAAGCACCGTGGTCGGAACGTTCAAAGCGACATCGTCCTCGTCGGCCCACACCACTTCAACCAGCCCAGACTGATCATCAAGATCCGCCAGCAGCTTGACGGTCTCGCGCCCTGCCTTTCCCCACGCCTTCAGCAACGGGTTGTCGTCCAGGGCGTCGCCAAGCACCAGTTCACCGGTCTCGTCGCAGGTCGCTTTCCTGATTCGGCGCCAGCGGTCCTCGCGAGGCGTCGACGCATCCTCCCAGAACTCCCGGCAGGCGTTCAGGTGGTACATCCTGATGTCCAGGAATCGACACAGTTCGTAGATGATCCGGCAGTGATACGGAGACATCGACGACATGCCGAAGATATACACCGGACCGATCCGGAGGGGAGTCGGGGTCGGATTCGAGGCGGCGGACGGACGTTGGGGAAACACCGTCTCGGCCAGTTCAAACAGGGACATTCCAGGCTGGCCGCCACAGGGTTCGCCGGACAGATCACTACCGCACACCATCCGGTAGATTCTGGCCTGCTCAAGCGCCACATCCGAGGCGCCCGGCAGATCCCGTCCCGCCAGCCACTCGCGGACCATTGTGGTGCGACTGAACTCATACTCGCGGA
>JAGOFO010000050.1 GCA_017997155.1 Myxococcota bacterium | reverse complement strand
CCGGGCTGCCCGATGGTCGATCCGGAAGACAACTGCCCGTTCACTCCGAACCCGGATCAGGACCCGATGGACTGCGACAACGACTACGACGGCGACTTAATCCTTAACGAGGACGACAACTGCCAGTGGGACCCGAACCCGCTTCAGGAAGACCAGGACGTGGATTCAATCGGTGACGTGTGCGACTGCGATGCCGACGATGACGGAATCATCAACTCCGGTACGGATCAGGACCAGGTTCCGTGCGTTTTCGACGGTCTGCCTGACAATTGCCGGCTTATCGCCAACCCGCTCCAGGACGATCTCGACACCGACTTCATCGGCGATGCCTGCGACTGCGACATCGACGGCGACGACGACCCGCAGGCCGGCTTCAATTGCCCGACCCCGGCGTTCCCGGACTGTGAACCTTACAACCCGGACATCAGCCACAACGCGGCTGAACGCTGCGGCAACCAGATCGACGACGACTGTGACGGAATGACCGACGAGGGCGCCGCCGTCGGCTGCTCGACGTACTACTATGACAACGACGACGACGGGTACGGCAGCTCGGACTTCAGGTGCCTGTGCAAGGCGGACGGCAAGTACCGCGCGGTCCGCGGCGGCGACTGCGACGACAACAACTTCAACCGCAACCCGGGCGTGCAGGAACTGTGCAGCAACGGTCTCGACGACAACTGCAACGGCTCCGAAAACGACGAGAACGCGTTGAACTGCATCAACTTCTACTACGACAACGACGCCGACAACTACGGCACCAACGACTTCAAGTGCTACTGCGCCTCGTCCGGTCTTTACTCGGCCCGGTTCTCCGGTGACTGCGACGACAACAGCCCGTCCGTGAACCCCGGCATCAAGGAAATCTGCTTCGACGGCAAGGACAACGACTGCACCGGTTCCCAGAACGACGTCGGGTCGATCGGCTGCACCTCGTACTACTACGACTTCGACAACGACGGTTACGGAACCGCCGACACGCTCTGCCTGTGCGTCGGACTGGACATGTACCGCGCGACCGCCACCAACGACTGCGACGACTTCGACAACACGGTCAAACCAGTCGGTGTCGAGATCTGCAACAACGAGAAGGACGACAACTGCGACGGCGTTCAGGACACCCAGAACGCGAGCGGCTGCCAGAACTACTTCATCGACCAGGACGGCGACGGATACGGGGCGACCGGCCAGAGCGCGTGCCTCTGCAACCCGGACTCGACGTATAAGGTGGCCGTGGGCGGCGACTGCAAGGACAACGTGGGCGCGGTCCACCCGGATCAGGTCGAGACGTGCAACAACATCGACGACAACTGCTCCGGCGCCACGGACGAAAACCCGTCCGAGATCTGCCCGCAGGACGAGACGCTCCACTCGGGAATCATCTGCGTTTCCGGGTCCTGCCAGGTGTCGGGATGCGCCGCGGGCTGGTTCGACGTGAACAAATCAGCGACGGACGGATGCGAATGCGCCCAGGACGCAAACGACAACAATTACAACAAATGCACCGAGGCTCTCGATCTCGGCGCCCTCTCCGACAGCCCCACTTCGACCTCGATCATCAGGACCGGGCGCATCGTTCCGGACTCGGACGTTGACTGGTACAAGATCTCCGCGACCGACCTGCCCGACGCCGGCACTCTCACGGATCCGGGCGACGACGCATTCAGGGTGCGTGCCTGGATCGTGCGTCCGACGGACGGTTCAATCTCCGTCAACGTCCACGTCGGAAGCTGCTCGCAGCCGCAGTCCTGCGCGGACGGCGCGGATCAATACGTCTACGACGTTTCCGGCGTCGACAAGAAGGAACAGACGGGACAGGGTGATTGCATCAACGCGACGGGCAACCACTGGACCTGCTGCTCGCCTGATCGCTGCGAACCGGGATACGGTTCCGACATGAACGACTGCTGCGGCGCCGCCGCCAACTGCACCGGGGAAACGAACCCGTACAACATCCGTGAATGCAGCGACGACTCGAAGGCCTTCTACATCAAGGTCTACCGCACCGAAGGCAGTGCCGCCACCTGTTCACAGACCGATTACGAGCTCCGAATCACCAACGGCAAGTGACATGCAAAAACTCCTGCCGGTCGCCCTGCTTGTTCTGGCCGCGACCATGTCTTCGAACCTGGCGCAGGCGGTCGAACCGGACTACACGCGCACACCGGTTTTGATGGTTCACGGCTACTTCCCCGTGGCGGCGGCGGACTGGGTCACATGGGGCAGCTTCAGGAACAGACTGATCGAAGACGGCTGGCCCGAGGAATACGTCTACGCACCGCAGTTCGCCGACACGACGGGTTGCGATCCCGACCACGCCCGAGAGATCTCGGCATGGGTCGACGAACTGCGCTCCGCGACGGGATTCGACAAGATCAACATCGTGGCCCACTCCGAAGGTGGTCTGAACACGATGTACTACCTGCGCTTCTTCTGCGGGGTCAACAAGGTCGAGAGCTTTGTCGGCCTTGCCATCGCCGTGCACGGCACCAAGGTGGCCTGTTTCGACTTCGTTTCCTGCGGGGCGGAAGAGATGTGCATCGGAAATGGCGAGGACGGCTGGACGGAAAATCCGACCCTGGTGGCGGTCAACGACTGCGATGAAACGCCCGGAGACGTACTGTACACATCGATCTGGAGCGAATACGACGAGGTCATCATCCCGCAGGAAGGCTCCGAACTCGCTGGCGCCAGGAACATCGAGCTTGAGGCGATACTTGTCGAACATGGTCTGATCTTTCTTGTCGATGAATCGTTTGACTACCTCAAGGATGCGCTGAAGAACCGGAGCGGCCTGAACACCGACGGCCCGGGCTGGAACTGCATCGACTACTGCGTGCTGCCGGAGACCTCCGATGACCCCGAGGGTCCACCCGAATTCGTCGAATCCGCGGAGTTCGACAGCGAGACCACGGGGGACGTGGCCGAGATGGTCGAGCACGTGACCGCCGACGCGGTGGAACCGGACTCCGGCCTCCCGGATGCCGCTTCCGATCTTTCGACCGGCAACGACATGTCAGGACCGCACGACTCCTCGGCGGCCAGGGACGGCGCGGCGGATTCCGATTCTCCCGCCGATGCCGGCCAGTTGGGCGAAACCGCCGCGGATCACGACTCCACCGACCGGGTAACAGGCGTGGCCGGCAATGGCTGCTCGGCATCCCGCGAAGCCGCGGCCATGCCCTTGTTATTGTTGTTTACCGTGGCCTTGACGTTTCTGATCCGTATACGACCAGGCAGAAGAACGACACACCCCGGTCGCTGACGCGATCTGGTCCGATTATCTGCGGGGTATCGACAGAATCCGACGCGCCTCGTCCGGGGTCGCCAGTTCCACGCCGGCCTGGACCGCCATCTTCCTGACCTCGGCAACCAGTTCCCAGGAACCTTTGGCAGGCACGCCCCTGCTTATGAAGGTGTTGTCCTCGAGGCCGACACGCACATGCCCGCCACGCGCGATCGCGGCCCTGGCAAGGGACAGTTCGAACCGGCCCACGCCGGCAACCATCCAGGTGGCGCCCGGCGGAATAATCGAACTCATGAATTCAAGCCTGTCGTCGGTTCCAGTCATCGCGCCGGGAACCCCGAGGACGAAGTCGAAGTGCAGCGGTTCGGGGATGACGCCTTCTTTCGCGAGCCTCAGGGCGTTGTCGACAAACCCCGCGTCGAACGCCTCAATCTCCATCCTGACGCCGTTCGCGACCGCCTTGGACGCAATCGACCTGATCATCGGAAACGTGTTCTCGAACACCTCGTCGCCGAAGTTGCACGTGCCGGTCGTCAGAGTGCAGAACTCCGGCTTCAGGTCGAGCGGCTGCGTCCTCTCGTCAACGGTCATGCCGACCGCCCCGCCGGTCGAGGTCTGTATGATCACTTCGGGCGCGGCATCCCTGATCGCCGATATCGCCTCGGCAAACGTCTCGCGATCCTGGGTAGGGGTGCCGTCGGGCCTGCGGACGTGCAGATGAATGACCCGCGCGCCCTCCTCAAAACATCTGGCCGCCTCGGCCGCCAATTCCGCGGCGGAGTAGGGGACCGCCGGGTTCTGGGACTTCATCGTCTCCGCGCCGCAGATGGCGGCCGTGATCACCAGTGGTTCCCGGGACATGTCAAACCTCCTTCCGGACGGGCCGCTGGAACTCCATGGGCACAACGCACGTGCCGGATGCCTTGCAGACCAGCAGCGGCTGCTCCAGCACGTCCGCGGCGCTGGGCGTTGCGGGGTCGCGGGACGCCGCGATTACCTTGAACGCCTCGAACTGCATGGCGCGCGACGTCCTGCCGGCCTTCGTGATGCGTCCGCGCGCCTCGATGTAGTCTCCGGCGTAGACCGGCGCAAGGAACTCCACCGCATCGTAGGCCCTGAACAGTCCCTCGTCCCCGTCGAAACGAATCAGGAGTTCGGTAGCCACATCCCCGAACAACCCCAGCATCCTGGCGCCATCCACCAAATCCCCGCCGTAGTGGGCGTCGTGGGCGCTCATCCTGAGTCTGATTACGACATCACCCGATAGTTCCATTTAGTCCTCCAGCTGATACGGGACAACAATGCCCGAATTCGGCGCCGGGTTCAAGATGATCGACCAGATTGGCGGTGTCAGGAAGCAGTGCGGGACGGGTGGGCGATGCAGACGATCGAGAGTCCAAGCGGACGCACCGGCAGACGCTTTTCGGCGCCCAGAAGAAGAGGGGAGAGCATCTCGTAAAGACCGAGCTGGCCTGTCGGGAGACGCTGGCGCTTTAAAACCGGGCCGTTTACGAACCAACCCAGGACGCCGGCCATGTTCAGACGAAATGATTCCTCGACGGTCCATCCGGTACGCTCCAGCAGACTCTTCAGTTCGTCGGCCTCGTATCGCCGGAAGTGACCGAGATTCCTGTCAAGATCCGAATAGAGCGCCTGGTAGGAGGGCACCAGCAGGAGCAGACGCCCCTGTCTCGCCTCAAGAATGCGCCGCATGTTTATCAGCGCCTGCTCATGGTCATCCACGTGTTCCAGCACGTTCAGGCAGACTATCGTGTCGTAACCGTGTTCCAGAAAGCTTGAAGGTGGCTCCTGCGCGATGTCCCAGGTGGTCGCTTCGAATCCGTCATACGCGCCGAACTGCGCATTCAGCCTGGCGACGCTGTCCGGATTGCAGTCGGTCGCCATCACCTCTCCCTTCGCCAGAAGAAACCTGGTGATATTGCCCGTTCCGGCGCCGGCCTCCAGGATTCGCGAGCCGCACCACTTCGCAATGGAGTCGAAAAGGTACTGGTTGAACTTCTCCAGCGCGTTCATCTTGGACAGGGTCTCTTCAACAACGCCGCCCTTTACGTAGTCGCTGTCCAGAAGCGAGTACCTGACGATGCTGAACAGCGCCTCGAAACCGTCCTTCATGCCGATCTTCTTGCCCTCGGCGTATGAACGGCCGCTGTAGGTGATCGGCACCTCGTAAATGCGGTAGCGCATCTTGGCCAGCTTGGCGGTCATCTCCGGCTCGATCCCGAACCTCTCGGATTTCAGGTTCAATCCCTTGATGACGTCTGCCCTGAACACCTTGTAGCAGGTCTCCATGTCCGTCAGGTTCAGGTCGGTCAGCATGTTCGAAAGGAAGGTAAGAAACTGGTTGCCGACCGAGTGCCAGAACAGAAGAACGCGCCTGGTCTCGCCGGCGAAACGCGAACCGTAGACCACGTCCGCGCGCCCGTCCAGCAACGGCACGAGCAATCTGGGGTATTCCTCCGGGTCATATTCAAGGTCGGCGTCCTGGATGATCACGAAGTCACCCTCGACCGCCCCGAACCCGGTCCTGAGCGCCGCGCCCTTGCCACGGTTCACTTCGTGGTACAGCAACTTGAAAGACGCCTCGCCGATCCTGTCGGCACCGACCCCCGCGGCCCGCATCCGTTCACGCCACCCACCGTCCTCGAGCCCCCGGATCAGGTCCCTGGTCCCGTCTGTCGAACAATCGTCGACCAGGATGAGTTCTTTCCTCATCCCCCGCAGGTCCACGTTCAGAACACGCGCCAGAAGGGACTGGAGCGTACGCCTCTCGTTGTAAACCGGAATGACTATGGAAAGCGTCTGCATACCCCCCCGCTTCGCAGGCAATCACCTGCCTCCGGTGGAACCGGATTCGCCACCCGGACGACCCTGGCCGCCCCTGGAGTTGCCACCCCTGCCCCGACCGCCGCGGCCTTCGGGCCGCCTCGGGCCGTCCTGCCGCCTGGCGCCGTCCTGGCGCCTCGGGCCGTCCTGGCGCGGTGGCCTCTGCCTGTCACCGGAACCGGATCCATGGTCGGATTCGCCCTCTGGACCAAACTGCGACGGGTCGCTCAAAAACTCCAGCGCCCAGCAGTCTTCCTTTCCAAGCTGTCTGACCAGATCGGCCTGTGACGACACATCGTCGAGGATCAGTGTTGCCGCCGCCCCGATCTCGCCAGGCCCCGGCTCCCTGCGCCCCGTGCCGCCGAAGCCCCGCAGCTTCAGTTGAAACACGACATCCTGCGCCATGTTGTTGCGGTATGGATCCCGCCCCGCATTGACGACCTCGATCCCGGAGATATCGTCCAGGTCATATGCCCCGTCCGCGAACGAAGGCCCATCGCTGCGATCGTATGGATGGGCGGCGAACATGATGCCGCCGTTTTCCCTGAAAAACGCGATGACCTCTTCCAGAGAGCGGCCCACCGGCAATCCCGCCTCCAGTCTGGCCGGGTCCTCCGGAATCCACACCAGCCGTCCACGGGGAACAGACAGTTCCACCCCGAAAAACACCGGAAAACCGCCTGCGAGCGCGGTGATTCGTTCCACTGGAGGAACGGTGTCGATACCGACCAGACAGGCACCGTCCAGGCCTGCCGCGCGACACGATTCCAGAACCCGTCCGATCACCTCGTCGGTCATCGAAGCGGGAATACATACATGCAGATCAACAATCATCGGCACACTCCTTACAAGCCGGCCCGTCAGGCCGCATCTCCCCGCGGTGGCATCACCCCGCGACTATATTCACGACCTTTCCGGGAACCACTATCATTTTCCTGATTGTAAGCCCCTCAAGATGTCTCGCAACGTTCTCATTCGCCAGCGCAAGCGCCTTGACCGTATCTTCGTCCATGCCGGCCGTCACCGACACGGTTCCACGCACGCGGCCGTTCACAAGCACGCCTATCTCCACCGAGTCCTGAACACACAGGCTCTCGTCGAACTCCGGCCACGGCTGCACGCAGATCGACGGCGCGTGTCCCATCTTCTCCCAGAGTTCCTCGCAGATGTGCGGGGCGAACGGGGACAGCAACCTGACCATGACCTCAGCCACCGCACGATACCTGGCCGAAGCCTTTCCCGCCTCGTTGAGCAGCGTCATCATCTGGGCCAGCGCCGTGTTGTACCTGATCTTCTCGATATCCTCGGTCACCTTCCTGATCGTCTGATGCAGAACCCTGACCAGATCGGCAGGGGGAACGCCGTCGTCAAGGCCCTCGGAGCAGTAGCGCCACGTTCTGTCCAGGAAACGCTTCGTGCCGACCACGCCGCGCGTCGTCCACGGCTTCACGACCTCGAGCGGCCCCATGAACATCTCGTAAAGGCGCATCGCGTCCGCGCCGAATTCGGACACGACATCGTCCGGATTGATCACGTTGCCACGCGACTTCGACATCTTCTGGCCATCCTCGCCCAGGATCAGCCCCTGGTTGACCAGTCTCCGGAAGGGCTCGGGCGTGGACACGACTCCGATGTCATACAGGAAATGGTGCCAGAACCTGGCGTACATCAAGTGCAGGACCGCGTGCTCGGCGCCCCCCACATACAGATCGACAGGCATCCACCTCTTTTCCTTTTCCGGATCCACCAGGCGCTCGTTGTTGTGCGGATCCAGGTACCTGAGGTAATACCAGCAGGACCCCGCCCATTGAGGCATCGTGTGGGTCTCGCGCTTCCCATTCAGACCGGTCTCGGGGTCGTTCCAGCGAACCCAGTCTTCCATCTTGGCCAGCGGCGACTCTCCGGTGCCGGCAACCTCGTAGGATTTCACGTCCGGAAGCGTCACCGGCAGGTCTTTTTCGGGCAGCGCGCGAATCGTTCCATCATCCATGTGCACCAGCGGGAATGGTTCGCCCCAGTATCTCTGACGCGAGAACACCCAGTCACGCAGGCGATACTGAACCGAAGCCTTGCCGATTCCGGCCGCGCTCAGATCCGCGATCACCGCGGCCTTCATCCGGGCCGTCTCCATGCCCGAATACTTTCCGGAATTGATCGAAATCCCGTAGTCCGTGAATGCCTGTTCACCGCGACCGTGGGGTTCGCCGTCAGGAGACACCACCTCGCGGACAGCCAGGCCGAACTTTACGGCAAATTCGTAGTCGCGCTCGTCGTGGCCCGGAACCGCCATGATCGCCCCGGTCCCGTACGTCGAGAGCACATAATCCGCCACCCAGATCGGGATCAGTTCGCCGCTGAGCGGATTCACGGCCATTGAGCCGGTGAACACACCGGTTTTTTCCCGCGTGACATCGGTACGGTCGATATCGGACATGGCGCCGGCGCGCTTGACGTAGGCCTCGACAGCCTCACGCTGTTCCGGGGTCGTGATCGTTTCAAGCAGCGGATGCTCGGGCGCGACGGCCATGAACGTGACGCCGAACAGAGTATCCGGACGCGTCGTGAAGACTCGCAGTTTGCCGCTCGTCCCCGACACCTCGAAATCCACCTCGGCGCCCTCGGAACGGCCGATCCAGTTGCGCTGCATCTCCTTGATGGACTCGGGCCAGTCCAGGTCGTCGAGACCGGCCAGCAGCTTGTCCGCGTACGCGGTGATTCTCAGCATCCACTGACGCATCGGACGCCGTTCGACCGGATGTCCCCCGCGCTCGGACTTGCCATCGACGACTTCCTCGTCCGCAAGCACCGTTCCCAGCGCAGGACAGAAGTTGACCGGGATCTGGGTCTGATACGCCAGCCCATTTTCGAAAAGTTTCAGGAATATCCACTGGGTCCAGCGGTAGTAAGCGCTGTCCGAGGTCGCGATCTCCCGATCCCAGTCGTACCCGAGCCCCAGCATCCGAATCTGCCGCCGGAAGTTATCGATGTTCCTTCTAGTCGTGATCTCGGGGTGGATCCCGGTTTTCAGCGCGTACTGTTCGGCGGGAAGTCCAAAAGAGTCCCAGCCCATCGGATGCAGCACCTCGAATCCGCGCATCTTCTTGTAACGTGCCAGGATGTCGGTCGCGGTGTAGCCTTCGGGGTGGCCGACGTGCAGTCCCGCTCCCGATGGATACGGGAACATGTCAAGAATATAGAACTTCGGCTTCGACGACTCGTCGTCGGCATGAAACGTCTTGTTTTCCAGCCAGTACTGCTGCCATTTCCGTTCGACCTCGGAAAAATCGTAAACACTGTCCTCGGGGGTCATCAATCAAGCTCCAGGTTGAATCAGGATCACCGTGCCGTCCGGACGGTCCATGGGACCAGGCCCGACCGCGATGCGACGCGATTATAAACGAAACCGACGGTTTTGCCTTCTATGCGCGGCCGGACAACCCGCCACCCCGTACAAGCGTGTCGCGCCCCGCTCCAGAATTGAAATCAACCACCGCTCCGCTATCTGGATTTTGGAACTCCCATCAGCTAATCTGAGCATCGGAACCGTGTGATTGCGAGGACAACGAAGATGAATCATTCAGGCACGCTGCGACTTGCGGCATCAACCATTCTGACGGCGGCGGTCATCACGCTCCAGACCATGCCGGCAAAGGCCGCCACGGGGACCGTGGTCAACGACGTGCCCGGCTGGTCCTACCGCTTCCCGACCGGCAGCAATTCCAGCTCGAACAACATGTATTTCGCCGTCGACAGCGTGCGGATCAATCCCGAGGTCGAATGGCTCTTCCTGGGCGGCATGTACGTTCCGACGGGAATGGAGGACATCGCGAAAATGGGCCCGCGGGCCTTCCGCAGTCAGGACGGCGGCGCCACGGTTCAGGATATTCTCACTGGCTCGCCGCTGGTCAGTGGCGGACTGCTTGGCGGCTCCATGTGCACCATGAACGACATCGACGCCGTCTATCCAGGTATTGTCGCGAACAAGCCATCCGTATGGGTCGCCTGCGGCGACTCGCTCGGCCTCTCGTCAGAGGGGGCCCGCTTCGACCACAAATTCGATGCTCCCAAGGCAGGGGACAAATCGGACTCCCTGGATTGCATCCACATGTTCGATGCCTCGCACGGCGTTGCCGGCGCCTCAAGCGGAACGATCTACCTGTTCGAGTTGAACGGGGACGGAACCTCGGTTCAGTTCACGCCCGCGACCATCGAAAACGGTCCCTCCGGCGAACATCCAGCGGCGGACGCATCGATCGCGGCCATGACCTGGCTTTCGCGCAACCTGGGGTGGGCAGTGGCCGTCGAGGGTGAGGCCATAACCGAAACCGATTACGAGCAGAACGAGACCACAAAACAAATCTACTACTCGACCAGGATTTTCGGCACGAAAGACGGCGGACGGAACTGGTCCCTGCTCGGCACGATCAGCATGCCCTCCGAGGACCCTGTCCACCAGGTCGAGATGTTCGGAAAGACATACCCCCTGTCGTTCGACGGCGGCTGGATTCCGCGCGGGATCGACATGGTCGATTCCGACACCGGTTTCCTGACGCTTGTCGGATGGGACGCGACCAAGTCCCTGTCGGTCGTCGTGAAGATTCTCAAGACCACCGACGGCGGCGCAACCTGGCAGGATCTTGAATCGAAGATGCAGGTCGGGACCATGACCAGCATGTTCACCCAGCCGATCTTTTTCTCGGAAGTGGCGGGGACCACGTTCTGGAAGGACGACGAAGGCGTCGTCCGTGGACGTGTCGTGGGCGCTTCGTTCGTGGCCGAAGGCAGCAGCTCGGGTGGAACGCCGCCCAAGTATTTCTACCTGACCATGATGTCAACCGGGGACGGCGGCGCCACCTGGTCGACCGTTCCGTTCATGGGTGAAGTTCAGATGGACATGACGGGAGAGGGCACGGTGCCGACGACTCCCCGTCCTATGGACGCGGTCTTCGTGGACCAGTATCGGGCCTTTGCCGTGGCCGACAAGGGCACGATTTTCACCTTCCAGCACAAATGCGCCAGGCAGTCCGAATGTGACCCCGGATACTTCTGCGACCCGGACAAGACCGGAAAGACCTATCTGACCTGCGTCTCCTGCCTCGAAATAGGCGGGGTCGACAACGCCGGCGCCGTCGAAAAATGTTCGACCTGGACACCTCCGCCCGAGGATACCGGGACGGTCGATCGCGATGTCTGGGAGCCGGACGGGGACGCGCTGGCGTTCGCCGACGCGAAATCGGGACGCGACCTTGCCGCCTGGAACGAAGGCAACGGCTCCGGATGCTCCGCCGGACCCGGCGTACGCCCACCCTGGCCCATCCTGATGCTTCCGTTACTGGTTATGTTGATGGCGAGGCGGCGGCGGCAGGACTAAAGTACTTCCTGGTTTTCGTCTTCCGGACGGATCTCGCGAGGCTCGTCCGCCGCGGCGGGCGTAACCGCCTCGACCGCCTCGGGTTCTGTCCCGCCCACACGGGCTCTGCCCCTCCTGACACGTCGGATCACCAGAAGCACGACAACGGCGACAAACAGAACCGCGACCGCCAGAACGATCAGAACCACCATCGGGCCGCGGGCTTCGCTGGCCGCCTTGACCCTGTTGAGTTCCTTCCACCATCCCGCCATCAACGAATTGGCCTGTTCGGTGGTCGGTGCCGTGTCCGACGCCAGGCCGGGACACGCCATGAACTGTTTATTCGCGTCGAGCGACTGCAGGACTCCACCCAGCCATGCGGATTCGTCGGAGGTCAGCGAGGACACGCCCTTGCGACCCCAGACGCTCTGAAAGGTGTTCAGGTCGCCCTGTACCGCCGTCATAAGGACCAGAATCCGTCCCTCGGCGCCCTTTGTGGCGAACGACGCAAGGATCCCGTGTTCGGAATCCATGACGTCCTTGAGCGATCCCAGACCCTGTCCACCGGCGGCCTCGTTTATGAACGGCCTGGCGCAGTCGCTGTCCGCGATCGCGACCTGTGCGTGCATGAAGCACCCTGCGACGGCCATCAGGACAAGAACAGAACGAAAGGTCTTCATGGAATACCCCCGAATGCTTGAATCAGGACGGACCTTTGCCGGCAGACCCGTCATCGACGCACAAATATAGTTCATCTTCCGCCGTCGACTCAACAAGACGACAGTTCGCGTCCAGCCACTCGCAATCCCACCGGGAATACGTGAATCCGGTGCGGTTGGCGCAGTTTTGCTGGAGACGGGCATACCAGAAAGTGCCAAACCGAGCCCTGAATCGTTCAAGCTCCGGCCACTGACCAAGGTGCCATGACCAGTAACGCTCGAAACCAATCACGGTGAACGCCCTTGATGGCGAGTCCGGCCCGGGACGCGCATCGAAACGCATCTCATCGAAATTCCTGACAACCACCGGTTCGACGCCGGCCTCCTCGGGAGTAACCGGCCCCAGATAATACAGATACGGCTCCGACTCGTACGCCGGAGTCACAATGACCACGGTCCGTCCGTCCCCGGCAACTCCCAGGCCCGGACTGTTCCGGATGGTGTCGGCAAAGCCCCTGTTCGACATCGAGCGCCAGACAAAAGGTCTTTTCGCATCGGCGACGGCAACACTGTCGTCCGGCCCTAAGGCTACCACAAGCGACGTGGCGGCCAGCAGGACGGCAGCCAGACCGGACAGGCCACGCGCAAGAGAAGACGAGTCAAGCGCCCCGGCGAGAAGTATCATCACAACCGCGCCCAGTCCGACCGAATAGGAAACCTCCCAATAGATGATCCCGGTTGTCGCCAGATTCAAGGCCAGATACGAACCGACCAGAAGGAAAAGCCAGAGCGCTCCGGGAGAACGCCAGAATCTGGTCGCGACCAGCGCGGCCGGCACGAGCAGACCGAGGCCGGCTGGGAGCCCGGTCGCAATAGCCAGAAGGTCCGGCGCGTATCCTGGAGGCAGCATCGACGCCTGTTTGGAGCCGAGGTCCGCGAAAAAGAAAGGGATCAGCGGGGCGAACGCGAACAAGGTGAACAGGCCCGCGGCCAGTATCCGAATCAGGCCACGCGGGTCGCGGCGACGGCCCCAGGCGGCCAACAGGTACAGCCCGACCAGCCACAGCACCGCCACATAGTGCGTCCAGAGCGCGAGCGCGCCGAAGACAGCCAGCGCCACCGCGTCACGATCCCGGCCGCGTCCGGAGGCCATGCGGAATGTCGCCGGGATGGCGGCCACGACAAAAGTGATAACCGGAAGGTAGGCCCGCATCGTTCCGGACCATATGATGAGGCCGCAGTTGAGGGCCACGAACGCCGCGGCCAGGAGTCCGGCCCTGCGGGAAAACAGTTCCCGGCCCGCACATCTCGCTCCCCATGTCAGCGCCAGGCCGAAAAAGACCACCGGAAGCCTGAAGGCGAAAGGAGTGGTACTCACCGGAAAGACGAAGTGCTCGATGAAGTTGAGCAGGGGCGGATTTGTCAGAACCTCGTAACCGTTGAACAGGATGTCGGGAATCCTCGAATGGGGCCTCAATTCCACCGAACCCCACTCCGAACCGTGTAGATCAAGCATCCACGCGGCAACCAGCCGCGCGACCAGGGCCGACGCCATGATAAATGCCATCGGCAGCCAGTCGTCTGGAAGCCTGAAACGAGCCCCGCGAATCAAACGCGCCAGATGATGCCTGCGCCAGAAGGCGGCACCGGCTGCTGAAAGAACAAAAAGAGTCAGGCCCGTGAAAAGGAACGGTCCGAAGCCTCTTGGGCGTGAACTGGGAGACAGGTTCTCGAAGGCCGGTCGGATGTGCGGCGGTATGGCGGTGGAGTCAAAAGCCTCGAAGACGCTCCTGGAAAACCGGTCGAAGTCAGGATCCCACGGTTCCCCGTCAGGTTTCACCGCGTCCGACAAAACGTCCCCGGCCATCGCCCGCGAAGACGGGACCGGCAGCACGGCCAGGAACGCCAGAATCAGCAGCACGCCGACGTGGCGCGGCGCCGGAAAAGACGCGACTGGCAGCATGAAATACTCCGACGGGACGGTTCAGAGGTTATCATATGTCGAAACGGCGGCCAAAAGGGGCCTGCATACATGCGCAACATTAGGCTGCTCATACAATTCGACGGAACCGATTTCTCGGGCTGGCAGTTGCAGGTATCCGACAGGACGGTCCAGGGTGAACTTGAGGCCGCGCTTCAACAACTGACCGGTGAACCGGTTCGCGTCTACTCGTGCTCCAGAACCGATGCGGGTGTTCACGCCGTCGAAATGACCGTGAATTTCAAGATGGATACGACGCTTCCGCTCGTGGCCTTCCACTACGGTCTCAACAGCCTGCTGCCGGTGGACCTGCAGGTGATCGCCGCATACGACGCGCCGGACGACTTTCACTCCCGCTTCTCGTCACTCGGCAAAACCTACGTCTACCGGATCCAGACCGGTGACACCAGATGGCCGCTTGTGGCGCGCACCGCATGGCACGTCAGGGGTGAACTGGATGTCGCCGCGATGCAGTCCGCCGCCGCGGTGATGGTCGGCAGGCACGACTTTTCCGCATTTCGATCGGCCCAGTGCGACGCCGACAATCCGATTCGCACCGTCGACGAACTGACGGTGTCGACAAACGCCGACGGCATCATCGAAATCAAGATCAAGGCCAGGGCCTACCTGCGCAACATGGTCAGGATCATCGCGGGCACGCTGGTTGAAGTCGGGAAGGGAAAGAGGGATGTCCAGTGGATACTGGAACTGCTCGAATCGGGAGACAGGACGAAAGGTGGAATGACGGCGCCGCCACAGGGTCTGTTCCTGATGAAGGTCCACTACCCGGAAAGGTTCGACTCTGGGTCGCGAACCTGACCCCTTAAACGGGCGCGGTCACTTCGCGGTCCGGCTCCTGAACACCCTCAGCACCACGGCCAGATCCGACCGTCCCGTTCCCCGTGTCGCCACCAGCATGACCACGAACACCAGTCCCGAGGCGATCATCCTGAGCGGCCACGGGAGGCTGCCGGCGAACTTGAGGACGACCCCGACCGCGGTCGCGGCCGAAAGCACCGACGAGAACAATGTCCAGACCCAGGCGCGGCCGCCATGGATCCGGCCAGTCACGCCGCCCGCTATCAATGTCCCGCACAAGGCGCCAGCCA
>JAGOFO010000241.1 GCA_017997155.1 Myxococcota bacterium | reverse complement strand
AGATGGGGCCGAAAGCGCGGCAGGGACCGCACCATGGGGCCCAGAAATCGACAACGACGGGGACTTGGGATTCAAGGATGAGCTTTTCGAAAGAAGCGTCAGTCGCGTGAATCACGCCGGTAAGTTTCGCATTGCTGGTGCCTGCATCCATCATAAATTCTCCTTTCGGGCCATATCGCCCGATAACCGAGTGACTGTCCAGTGTCGAGACGATCACGGAACCAACGCGGCTTCAGGAACCGCGGACTCCCGATGATCGCCCGGCCGGTGTCGGAAGCGCCGACATCGCAAGCCATACAATTGTGCGTAAATTCGGACTGTCAATATCTTGTTTGTCTTAAATTGAAAATTAATGATAAATCGGCAGTTTACAGGCCAAGAGAGCTGTCCAGTATCGTTTTCAGTTCGTCGTCATCGATGAATCCGGCACGCCGCTGGACCTCGCGTCCACCGTCAAAAAGCAGAACCGTGGGGACTCTGCTGATTCCCAGCGCGTTCGCTACGGAAACGCTGGTGTCGGCGTTGATCGAGACGAACCGTACCCAGCCCTCGTAGTCGGGAGCCACGGCCTCGATCTGGCGATGCATGTCCACGCACGGGTCGCACCACGTCGCCCCGACAAGTACCAGGACCGGGACCTCGGATTCCTTGATCTCCTGGGTCAGAAGCTTGTCGGTCACATCGTCGCGAACCGGTATCACCGCTGTCACGGATGCGGCGCACCCGGCCCCCAGACCGCAGAAAGCCAGCAGAATCAATAAGCCTGAAATGGACAAACGCATGAAATTTCCACCGGGTTTGACGGTACGGTCGGAAAATATCACGGGAAGGGATGATGGTACAAACTCAGGAACGCGCGGGGGATCAGAATCCCATTCCGCCCATGCCGCCCATATCGCCGCCGCCAGCGGGCATCGGCGCTTCCTTCTTGGGCTTCTCGACGATCAGGCATTCCGTTGTCAGCAGCAGGGATGCGACGCTGGCCGCCTTCTCCAGGGCAACGCGGGTGACCTTGGCCGGGTCGATGACGCCGTCCTGCAGCAGGTTGCCGTAGCGATCGTCCAGGGCGTTGTAACCGTAGGCCGGGTCGTTGGCGGTCCTGACTCTTTCAACCACGACACTGCCCTCGACGCCGGCGTTTTCCGCGATCATACGGATCGGTTCCTCGATCGCGCGACGGATGATGTCAACGCCGATCTTCTGTTCCAGCGGCAGGTCCTTGAGTGTATCCAGGGACTTCTGGCACAGCAGCAGCGCGACGCCGCCACCGGGCACAACGCCTTCCTCGACCGCGGCACGGGTCGCATGCAGGGCATCCTCGACACGGGCCTTCTTTTCCTTCATCTCGGCCTCGGTCGCCGCGCCGACCTTCACAAGGGCGACACCGCCAGCCAGCTTCGCCAGCCTTTCCTGCAGCTTCTCGCGGTCGTAATCGGAAGAGGTTTCCTCGATCTGGGCACGAATCTGGGCCACGCGACCAGCGATAGAGGCTTCCTCGCCCGCACCCTCGACGATCGTCGTGTTGTCCTTGTCGACGATGACCTTCGCGGCCACGCCAAGGTCGCCCATCGTAACGCTTTCCAGCTTGCGGCCGATCTCTTCGGAGACCACGGTGCCGCCGGTCAGGATCGCGATGTCTTCCAGCATTGCCTTGCGGCGATCACCGAACGCCGGCGCCTTGATGGCGACGACCTGGATCGTCTTGCGCAGGTTGTTCACGACCAGGGTCGCGAGCGCCTCGCCCTCGACGTCCTCGGCGATGATGACCATCGGCCTGCCCATCTTGACGGTCTGCTCAAGGATCGGCAGCAGGTCCTTCATGGCCGAAATCTTCTTGTCGTGGATCAGGATGAACGGGTTTTCAAGGACCGTTTCCATCCTTTCGGGATCGGTCACGAAGTACGGCGAAATGTAGCCGCGGTCGAACTGCATGCCCTCGACCGTTTCCAGCGTGGTCTCGATCGACTTGTTTTCCTCGACCGTGATGACGCCTTCCTTGCCGACCTTCTGCATCGCTTCGGCGATGATCTTGCCGATTTCCGCGTCGTTGTTGGCGGAGATGGTTCCGACCTGGGCGATCTCGACGAAGTCCTTGGTCGGCTTCGCCAGGGTCTTCAGTTCGCCGACGATGGCGGCGACGGCCTTGTCGATGCCGCGCTTGATCTCCATCGGGCCGTGACCGGCCGCAACCATCTTGACGCCTTCGCGGTAGATGGCCTGGGCCAGAACGGTGGCAGTGGTCGTGCCGTCACCGGCCTCATCCGAGACCTTGGAGGCGACTTCACGAACCATCTGGGCGCCGATGTTCACGAACTTGTCGGCCAGCTCGATCTCCTTGGCGACCGTCACGCCGTCCTTGGTGACGGTGGGCGAACCCCAGGATTTTTCGATAACGACGTTACGGCCGCGCGGACCAAGGGTCACCTTGACCGTGTCGGCCAGTATGTTCACGCCCTCGAGCACCTTGGCCCGGGCATTTTCACCAAAAACCAGTTCTTTCGCTGCCATGGCTGTGTCTCCTTCGTCCGGGCGGCGCGCCGCGACGGACGGAATCAATCAATCACTCGATTACCGCCAGAATATCGTCCTCGCGAAGGATGATGTGCTCTTCGCCGTCAATCTTGACTTCGGAGCCGGCGTACTTGCCGAACAGCACCTTTTCGCCTTCCTTCACGCCCGGCTTGCGGAGTTCGCCACTTTCGAGAACCTTGCCCGGTCCGACGGCGATCACGATGGCTTCCTGGGGTTTTTCCTTCGCGGTATCGGGAATGAACAACCCACCCGCCGTCTTCTCTTCCCTGGCGATTCGCTTCACCAGAATGCGATCCTGCATCGGTCTGACTTTCATCTGACAACCTCCTGAAAATATCTGACGAATCCCCCGCGCCGCCGACTGAACGGACGACGTCCGCGGGCTTCGTGAAAAACCGCACCGGAGCACACAATGCCCCAGCGAACGTTACATTTAATCACCCTTTTTTGAAACGCAAGAGGAAGCCGCCGCTGTGGGGAGCTTTTTTCCCGGTTCCATTGTCCTTGCGGGCAAAACCGGACACGTTCGAGGACGAATTGACGTTGATCGACATCGAAGACAGGCGATCCAGGTAAGGGCCGGCCGCCGAGACAAGCGCGTTGCGGAAATCCATCACGGACGTGAACCTGACAGACCGATCGCGAGCCAGCGCCTTGTGGATTACCTGCTCGATCACCTCGGGCAGTTCCGGCATGATCGTCCCGACACGGTAGGTCGGG
>JAGOFO010000240.1 GCA_017997155.1 Myxococcota bacterium | reverse complement strand
CCCGGACTTCATCAGCCCGTCAAGGTCACCTGGGACGATCACCATGTTCCTCACATCTACGCGCAGAACACGGACGACCTTTGGTACGCGCTTGGCTGGATTCACGCTCGCGAACGCCTGTTCGGCATGGATACCCTGCGCCGCATGGCCGGTGGCCGCATGACCGAACTGATGGGCAATCAGGACGCACCGGCCGGCATGCCGTTCGACGATCTTCTTGGCATGGATCGATTCTTCCGTGTGATGAACCTGACCCATGATTCAAAGCGTCAAGCCCAGGCACTCAATGCCGAAAGCCGCGCCGTGCTTGAAAGCTACATCGGCGGAATCAACTCCTATATCGCCTCTGGCGAACCGATATCCATCGAGTACAGCCTGCTGGGCACAGCGCCGATGCCGTGGGACGTGGTAGACGTTCTGAACGTCGCGCGCCTGACCACGTTCGAGCTTTCGACCAACTTCCCGTGGGAAATGATGCGTTTCGTGCTGGCCGCCGTGAACGGCCCGGATGCCCAGCAGGACATCCACCCCGGCGTGCCGCAATGGGGACCGCACATCATCGAGCGCGAGGATCACGATTACTCGGCAATGCCGCGCCTGAGCCCTGATCCGATGAAGACTAACCCACTGAAGATCCTGGTTGATCGTGGGGAAGACCTGGCCCGGTGGGAGCCGGCGGTCAGCGCCGTGCTGGCCACCATGGCGACTGTCCAGGAACAGGCTGGCCCGTACTTCAGCCAGGCCGCGTCCAACAGTTGGGCGATTTCCGGCGCGCACTCGAAGTCCGGAAAGGCAATCCTGGCCAACGACCCGCACCTGCTGCACATGGCGCCCGGCACGTTCATGATCTGCCATCTCAACGCACCCGGTATCGACGCGATCGGCGCTGTCCTGCCCGGCACCCCCCTGCTGCTGCTCGGACGCAACCAGCACGTTGGCTGGGCTTCGACCAACACTTTCGCTGACGTCCAGGACATTTACCTTGAAAAGCTGGATCCGAACGATCCTTCCAGATATCTGACCGAGAACGGTTCCGAGCCTTTCCGCGTGGAAAAGGAAACCATCCGCGTGCGCAAGGGGAACAAGTACGAAGACTTCGTTTTCGATCTCCGCTACACCCGCCACGGACCGATCCTGAACGACTCCGCCATCGGCGGCCTTCCAGCCGACGCGGCGCCGATCGCGCTCAAGACATCGGCGATTCAGCCATCGGACGAAATCACGACAGTCATGAAGTGGCTGGGCGCGAAGACAGTCCTGGAGTTCCGTGACGCACTGAAGACCTGGGGTCTGCCGATTCAGAACTGGGTAGCGATCGACGACCAGGGTCACATCGGATACTTCCCGCTTGGCCTCGTCCCGATGCGTCGCACCTTCGACGGCACCGTCCCGGTTCCCGGCTGGACCGGAGAATACGAGTGGGACGGCTTCATCCCGTTCGATCAGCTTCCGCAGATGTACGATCCGCCATCGGGCGTGATCGTCACGGCCAACAACCAGGTCGTGCCGGCTTCGGACTACCCCTTCCCGTACAGCATCGACTCGATGCCGGGATACCGTGCGGCACGCATCCGCGAGCTTCTGAAGTCCCGCGACGGCTGGACCGCCGACGATTTCCGCAAGATGCACACCGACAGCTACGTCAAGCAGGCCGAGCGCCTGATGCCCGACATTTTCAAGGCACTTGAGGGTGTTGAGCTGACCGCCCAGGAACAGAAGGCGCTGGACGCAATGAAGGCCTGGGACATGATGGCCACCAGGGACTCGGTCGGAGCCAGCGTTTTCTTCTCGACCTACCGCGAGGCCTGGGTGCTTGGACTGGAAGATGATCTGCCCGTGCTGTTCAAGAAGATGGTCAGGATCTTCAGTATCACCTACGGCTTCTTCGACACGCTCTGGGCTGATCGCCCCGACGCGAAGGTCTGGGACATGAAGGGAACTCCAAAGGTTGAGACCCGCGACGATATTCTCGTCGTGGCGTTCAAGGGCGCGGTGAAGCGCCTTGACCGCGTCCTCGGCCCGAAGGTCCCCGAGTGGCGCTGGGGCCGTCTGCACACCATCACGTTCCACCACTCGTTCGGCAAGGCAATCCCGGGCGGCGCATTCGACGTCGGCCCGTTCGAGACCGACGGTTCGTGGGAGACGGTCTGGGCCGCCGGCGGCGGATTCTGGGGCGACTACGACACCTTCCCGGTCAGCGAGGGTCCCGCTTTCCGTCAGGTTCTTGATTTTGCCGAGCCCGAGAACTCGAACATGATCGTCGACCTCGGCCAGTCCGGATGGCCAGCCACGCCGGCGTACTCGAACGCCTTCGAGGATTGGAACAACGGACGTCTGTGGAAGCTTTCTATGAATCCCGAAGTGTTCGGTCAGGGTCAGCCCAGTGTGATGAAACTGGTTCCGGTCACGAAGTGAACGTCCCGTCCCGCTAATCCTGGTCAGTCATTCAGACAAAGCACCTGGTAGCTGATGAGAACCGATCCGTACACGTCGGGAACGCAGTTGCCGGCGGCGTCCAGAACCACCGAGTTTCTGGCTTCGACATATTCCCAACCATCGCTGCACGGGGTCGGATCGGGCGCGCCAATGCCCTGAAGCGAGACTCGAATGGTCGACGAATCCGCGGCACGGCTGAGGAAGTACTCCAATCTGCCGCCATCGGTGAAAGCCTGCTGAGCTATATCATTCATGACGGTATCGAAAGCGGCCTCGCAGATGGACCCGACCACGCCGTCTGTCGCCTCAGCGGCCTCGATGTAACGCGTGCCGGCAACTGCCGTCGATCCGGTCGGTGACGTGCAGGCGCTGTATTCGTCGCCCGGAAGCGGCACGTCCTTAACGCCGACTATCGCGTTGAAATGGACCTGTCCTTCCCCCCTGCCCGCCTTCAGATCCTGAAGCATCTGCACGTAGCTGGATACGGACATCATGCTTTGATCGTCTTCGTCGGACAGCACGATTACCTCGAGTCTGGCGTCATCACGCAGGAATCCCTTGTTGAATCCCGCGCACGTGTCCTGCAGGCAGATGTATGGGCAGGCGGCCGGATCCGGGCAGATGACCGGATTCGACGAACAGTCGGTGTCCTTGGTACACACGACAGTCGTGTCCGTTGTCAGCGGCGGCATCAGTGCCGTCAACGCCGCATGCAGGCCGGCTTCCTCGTATGTCGATCCATCGCAGCCGATGTCGGCCATTGCCACGAAATCCTCCACGATGGTCGCAGAGCGCACCAGATAGCGCACGGGGTCCGTGCGGTCCCCCAGGT
>JAGOFO010000239.1 GCA_017997155.1 Myxococcota bacterium | reverse complement strand
CCACCCTTGTTCCTGAGGAGCCAGGTTCGCCTGACCCCGCCAGCATCGAACGAATCCCGAACCTGCTCCGCGTTTCGAATAACCAGATCCGCCAGACCGTCGCCGTCGAAATCCACGGTCCCGGCCCGAATCCCGGTAACACCCAGAACGGACAGCCCGCTGGTCGCAGTCACGTCCTCGAAGATGGGCTCGGCCTTTTCGGGACTCCAGGCAGTTCCGGTGCGGCAGACTTCCGGAGGCAATTCCTGCGTGTACACTTCACGGGTGTCGGAAGATGCGTCAAAGGCATCACCCTGGATCGCGTCATCGCCAGAATCCCGTAATGTATCGATCAAGACATCAGTTCCGGCGATGTCGGGTTGATTCGTTTCCCCAATGATGTCCGCCACGTCGTACAGCACATCCTCGCGAACCGGCGTGGAACCGCATGCCACGAGCGTTGCGACAAAACAGAAGGAACCTGCGATTACCCAGTTTTTCATGTGTAAGAACCCTGTTGTTTCCAATGATGCTGGATATTACATGAACAGCGATTAGTAAAGAAATCAGTCCCGATGAAATCCAAGATCGGCCGGGTTGACCCCTCCCGGAACGTGCATCAACACCCCCCCGGCAGCCTCGTACTTGCGCCGGAGCTCGGCAGTGCGCCTTGCCAGCAGCGCCAGATCGGCGTCCTGAGCCACCGCGTCCGCACTCACGCGCCCCCTGGACCAGTAATCCAGGACTAGCTTGCTGTCGCCGCAGACGATCTTAATGCCCTGCTTGATGGCAATCTTCATCGCCAGGTAGCACCCCATCAACTCGCCGTAGTTGTTCGTCCGACCTGGTGTCAGTCTGACGGTCCCGAACTCGGTGATCACGTCCGCCGGTGCGGCCATGAATGCCATCGGAGTACCTTCGCGATCGGTGACGTTCACCTCGGTACCGGCGCCTCGGCCGGTTCCGGAATCGAAAAAGATCGCGTCCTGCGGAAGCTCCTGTCGCAGCCCCGCCTTCTTCGCCTTACGGTCCTCGTACATGGCGCCGCCGTCAAGCCAGCGGACCGCCTCCTCGCGGCTTGGGAACCCACGGTATCGAGCATTCCGACCGGCGGTGGCCGCGGCACACTCATCCCATGATCCGACGATGCCGCGCGTCTGCTCCTCAACGAGGTAGTAAGCGTAGAAAGAGGACTTAGCCAACTGTTCCTCCGGATGCGCTGAAACAATGTTACGGGAATCAGGCCAGTCGGCGGCGCAAAGCGAAGACCGCTGCCGCCAGGGCGAGAATCATGAAGAAGGCGCCGGATCCGCCGGGCGTCCTGCCGGCAGAGCAGCCATCGCCATCATCGCCATCGACCTCACCGGTATCCCCCGTGGCCGAGGCGTCCACTTCAATCACGTCTTCCGTGACGCTGCCGCAGCCTTCGTCCTTCTGACCGTCACAATCATTGTCGATGCCGTCGTCGCACTTCTCGACGGCAGCCGGACTGATTCGGTAGTCGCGATCGTTGCAGTCGCGATCTGAACAATACCCGTCCTTGTCCAGATCGATGCATCCCTCGCAACCCTCGTCGGTATCGCCGTCGCAGTCGTTGTCCAGTCGATCGTCGCAATCCTCGATGGCGCCGGGGTACACGTTATTGCGCTCATCGTCGCAATCATCCTCGTCGCACGAGTTGTCCGAATCCGCGTCCGGACATGTGGTCGTGCAGCCCTCGTCGGTCTCGCCGTCGCAGTCGTTGTCAATCCCCTCGCAGAACTCGCGGGCACCCGGAAACACGTTGTCCCGGGAATCGTCACAGTCGTTCTCGGCACAAACGGCGTCCTCGTCCATGTCCTGACAGCCGCACCACCCATATTCGGCCAGGTTCGGGAACGGCTGTCCCTGGCAGATCAGATCGCCATCACAGCCCTCGGACTTCAGACACACCTGACGGCAGAGGCGCCCTCCTTCACCGGAAACGCATACCAGGCCGTCGCCGCAGGGATCAGCCTTGCCCACCTCGACCTTGCAGGTCTCCCCCAGGCCCTTTCCCTGGCTTTCGACACAGTCGGTCGTATGCGTCATGAACTGACGGCACTTGAATCCGTCGGGGCAGTCACCACCGACCGGATTGCACTCGGCGGGCTTAAAGCAGCCCGTTGTCTGCGAAGGGCACTTCTCGGACAGGCAGATCGTCAGTTCCGAACCGGTCTTACCGTCGCATTGGGCCAGGTAACACGATTTCATCGCCGCCCATTCCGCCTCGTTTCCGGGCAGGGCCAGATACTCGCAGCCATTCTCGCACATGGAGTAGAAGCAGCCGGAATAGCACTCGAAGACCCCCCGGCAATCCAGCTTGTCACGGCCCGCCAGGTAGCACTCGTTATACCGGGAATTGCACGAACCGCTCATGCAGGTTTCCCAGGCAGTCTGGGAGGAGTAACAACTGGAGGCATAACACCCCATGATGGCGTCAAAAGACTGACGAGCACTGTCGTCGCCTGAGTTGAAGCAGGCGTTCGCGCATTTGTCGTAATTGGACGCGGAATAGCAGTCGAACACGCAGTCGACCATTTCGCCGCAGTTTTTCGTCCAGCATGCGCTGGCGTCACATTGACCGTTCGCCTGACATGCCGCGCCACACAGACATGCGCTGGATGTGGTGTTGCAGTTCGGTGGGGTGTCAGCCATCCGATCGGAGATCCAGGTCTTGTGCGCGTCAGCGCGGACATGAATTCCCACACCGACGCACGGATCCTGTCCCCATCCCATTACGGCCGAATTGACGCCGATCACCTTCCACACGCCGCTGAACTGGTAAAGAGCCGGGCCCCCCGAGTCGCCGAAGCAGACCGCGGTGTTATAGGCATCGGTATCGAAAATTCTCGATTCGACGTTGGAGATTGGAATAAAGGCTGAACGTTTCAGGCCGCCGCCAGTCTCGGTAGCGCCGTTATCGACCCCGAACCCGACGAAGAACGCCTGCTTTCCATCAAGAGTTCCCATCGAAGATGTATTGATCGGCAACGGCGTGACTTCGGTGACGTCTCGGGACAGATGCGCCAACGCGATATCCCAGTCGTTGTTCTGGCCGTCGTAGCTGGCGTGTGGCACGAAATAGTCGACCTGTACCAGAGTTCCCTCGGGGCGTGAACCGTCGGATGCGGGTCTGGCGTCGTTGGTGAACATGAAGGACACGATGCCAGGCGCGATCGGGAAATCTCTGGAAGGCGTCACGCAGTGCGCCGCGGTAAGCACCCATCTCTTGTCGATCAGGGTTCCGGAACAGAACGAACCTGTGAACCCGTATCCGGGATAGGACATGACC
>JAGOFO010000049.1 GCA_017997155.1 Myxococcota bacterium | reverse complement strand
GGCATGTCCGGCAGAGAGTGTGAATCGGTACTGCAGGAAATCGAACGTCGCGTTACCGACGATCCTGGCCGTCTCGGGGTCGAGCCGTTCGTAAAGCGTCGCAAGCGAGTCACGGTCATGCAACTGACGCTCGAACTCCAGCAGGATCGCCAGCATCAGACACCTGGAAGGTGGCATGGCAACGTTGACAACATCCAGCCGCCCGACCCGTCCCGACCTGACGTCGGCGAGCATCTGTTCGGGGTCATGGCCTTCATCGGTTTCCGGCATCAAAGCATCGCTCATGTTTGATCCTCCGTCGTTGTAAACCGGCTTGGAATCACCATTATGGCAAACGGAACGATTAGTTTGATTTTAAATTTCAAACCGGCAATACGCATCCGTTAAACAGGTCGGAGAGCTACATCGCAATCAGCGAGCAGTGGGCAGGACTTTGGGTAGGACGAGATTTGGTTCATCATCGCGAGGTCGAGTCGTGAACCTCGACGTGAGAACGGCCACAATCGATGGAATCCCTTCGGGAAGGAAGCCAGGCCTTGTCATAATTGACTCGTTTCATCCGACCGTGCTAGGGTACCGCATCACCAAAAAAGTTACGGGCGAACAGATGGCCGTCAGTAACGTGATTTCCGACCATATGGTTCGTGAACTGAACCGTGTGGCAACAAGAGTCCTTCGACAGGGCCGACGGTTTTCCACGCTGTTGAACATGCTGGGAGGCACCGAGTCCGCCATTCCCGAAGTCCTTTCCGAATTCGCACTCCGGTTTATGACCCGTGAGAGACTTCGGGACGATCTGGTCAGATTGCTGAATGACTCGCACGGTTCCGAGGACGAGATCGCTCGATACATGCACCGAGCCCTGCGAAATATTGTGATTGACATGATTCGGGAGCGCTTCCCCGGCATCGCGGGCGGTCGCGTCAGAGTACCGGCATCGGTTGCCGAAATCGGAATCTGGGCAATCTGGGTCTTCGACCGATTCTTGAGACACGGCGATTCCGTGGACTCGGCATGCCGACTCATGCGAGATGTGCTGGCGACCGAAGCCGATGCCCGCCGCGAGTTCGAACAGGTCGCCTGGTCCTACGGAATGAGTCTGGGCCTTGGAAGTCGGGACGTCAGTGATGAAGAGTTTGCGCGAAAGAAAGAGAAGCTTCTGGCAGATGCCTTGCAGCATGCGCGGGAGCTCTGTCAGAACTCTTCGACCCTGGAATGCTTTGTCGAGCAGGTGTGGGATATCTCCGATGGGGAGGGGGCCTTTGGTGCGTCCCTGGTCGACGAATCCGTGGCCATTGATTCCCTGGGTGACAACCGCGATCCGCGAGCATATGAGCGGTGTGGCGAACACTGCCTGCTGGCATGGTCGTTGATGTTGTATTTTCAGCTCATGCTGGTTTTCTGGGCCGTTCGTGCCACGAATCGGAATCTGGCGGGGCTCTCCGACGCGATCCTGCGCACCCTTAACTCCGATCTCCATTCCTCGGAGATGACCTTGCTGATTGCCACGGCGGCCTTGCGGGAACTCGGCGCCCCAAACATCCTCGCAATCCAGAATTACGCGAATGAAAATGGAATCAAGGGTACCGCGGCGTACGAATTCAAGCACAAGATGCAACGGATGATGGCTCGATTGCAGAATACGCTCGAGACGGATTCCAGAGTGATTTACGAGTTCCGTCAGCGCGGCATCTTTGATGAACACGGTCGTCTGGATCAGGCAAGGATGAACCGCGTACTGGTTAAGCTGGTATCGACACCCGATGTAGCCGTGGTGCGTGACGTGGCACTTCGCCTGGTCAGGGTGTTCTGCGGACGGGATGACAACCGGGAGCGCCAGTGGCAGAACCAGCATGACATCACGTTGGATATCGAGGCTCTGAGGGCTGACGTCCATGCGTTCGTGGACCACCAGCCACTGGTGCCTTGTGAGCAGGTGTACGAATGAAGAAAGGCTGCAGCAGGGGCGAGAAGGTCATTTTCGGATTTCTCGCCGGCGACCTCCGGAAAGCGGTCGCGGCCACGGAACATCTGGCGTCCTGCGAATCCTGTAGGCAACTGCTGGAGTCGCACGCGCGTACCGTTGATTTCGCCGCAATGGTGAGTGAGGAGGCGGCCGAATCTGACGACGCGCACTGCGATGCGGCTGCGCTCGCGAAGCTGACCCCCGCTCGGGCGCATCGAGATGGACATCTTCGGGAATGCGAATCCTGTCGTCTCGAATGGCTGCTGGCCCAGGCAGAGTATCCGTCTCCGGCTCCCGTGGGCCTGGCGGATCGCGTTGTTAAGGCTTGGCGAGGTTTCGTCGATCGACTTTCCGATGTAATGACGGTGCGGGTGCTGATTCCAGTTGCCGCCGTTGGTGCCATTGCAGTCATAGCGGTACTGTTCTGGCCCGCGCCTTTCCCCTATGACACGGATACGACGTCATCCGGAAAGATTCTGGAGATCGCTCAACATCGGTATCGCCCGGCTGATGGAGGCATCGGATTCACAGGGATTTCCCGGCCAGTCGCCTATCAGTACGGGTTCGTTTCGGGTGCGGCTCGCGACCTGATTGCCCAGGGAGACGAGGATAAGGCCACGGAGGTCGTGACAACCGTTCTGAGGCGTGGAGGAACGTACGAACAACGGGTGAAACAGCTCTTGGACGACATCAAGACCCGTAAGGAACCGTGCAAGTTCCTGGAGGGTCAAAAGAACGAGTGCCGTATCGGAGTATTCGCGTATGGAGTCGTTCGTGATCACGAGACAGGAGTGTCCTCGCCCGTTCCCAGTGCGTTGCCGGCTGAAATCTACAGGCTGGCGACGACCTTCCTGGTCAGGAATGTGCCGTCGAAGACGGAGATCATGGCTCGCGGAAAACTGGTGCAGGTGGCCATGGCGCTCTATGGCCTGTAGGTTTGTTGGTTTGAATCTGATGGAGGCGTGTATGTTTCGGCGAGGCGCTCAACTGCTTGTATTGTTGGCGTTATTGTGTCTATTTGGTTTGGCTGCCTGCGGTGCGACCACTCCCCAGTGGAAGAAGTCGGTAGCTTGTCTGGAAGTCGAGGGATTCGCGCTGGTGGCCGAAGGAATCGAGCAGGGCAAGGTGGTGGGCCCTGGAACCTATGTGGGCATCGTCCACGGCAAGTCGGCCGGCACAGGTTTCTTTATCGATGACAAGGGCACGATGGTCACGAATGCACACGTCATTCGCCGCGCCACGCGGGTGCTGGCAAAGATGGAAGACAAGAGCATGGTTGATGTAAGCAACCTGCTGGCAGTCGATCCGGAGGCCGACATCGCCATTTTGCGATCCGAAAAGGCGCCCAGGATTAGTTCGCTGCGGTTCCTGCTGGCTGGCCAGGTCCAGAAGGACCAACCCATTCTGGTTGTCGGGAACTCGATGGATCTTGGCCTCTCCCTCTATCGCGGTACCGTGACGAATATCCTGGATGAAGATAAAGGAAGCTGGGTCATCGTCAACGCCGACTATCGCCAGGGGGCAAGTGGAGGTCCGGTATTCGACGAAAAGGGAAACCTGATCAGCGTGGTCGCGGCCAGTGTCCCCGGCCTGGGAACCATGGGGATGACGGTTCCGGCATGGAAGGTTCGGCGCGTGGTTGATGGCACGACCGGAATCGCGATCGACAAGCCAGTGGGCGAGTTCTATACGGAAGACGAACTGAATCAAAGGCTGAAAACGCTTGGAGTCCGCGACGCCAGGCTCGAATCATCTCAGGCCAACATGTTGTTGTTCGGAATCGAGCAGACGCGGGACTACGTCTTCGTCCTTGAGGTGCTTGAGGGCGATGTGGGCTTCGGTATCAACGGGCAACCGATCGCACGCCTGAAGGGTCAGGAGGAATTCATGATGGCTCTGACGGCAACCGAGTCGGGAATCCTGGAAGGCTTCCTGCTCAACCTCGGCAGCGAGCCTGCAAAAGTCCGGTTCGAACTGGCTGTCGTGGAATGGTGAACCGAAACCAAGGCGCCGGTGCGATCGTGAATCGTGCCGACGCGGAAATCGTGAACGGAGTCAAATCATGATGAAGCACAAAATAGCATGGATTACAGGTAGCTTGATCCTGGTCGCCAGCATGGGCATGTTCGTGTCGGCCTTTGCCGAACCTGAACCCTTCGAGCCACCGACGAAGTTCACCGCGGTCATTCCCATGGTGGACATGAATGGTCTCGCTCAGGATAACGCGGTGGCTGTCGCGTTGCAGCCTCCCCTTGCCCTTGACAGCAATCTTGCCCAGGTCGCAGCCGCGCCAAAGGATTTGGACACACTGATGGAGAAGAGCGGTCTTGCCCTTGCGGGTGGAATTACGACCTCCGAGGTGGGGCACTTTCACCTGGCCCTGACGATCTCGATGGCCGCCGGCGCAGGAGCCCGGGGTGAGGACACTCATGTTCGCAACTTCCTGAAGGTCATTGTAGATATGGCCAAAACACTCGGCTATCCCCCCGCTGTGCTGGATCGCGTAAAGGGATTTGGTGACAAGGGAAAGTTCGGCGATATCCTCGAACTGTTTACCAATCAAATCACGAACCGCAATTCAGCACTGACGATAGCCTGGACATTGGGCTTCTCCTGCGGGGCGGTCATTGCAGGCATGATCTATGAATTGCCACCGATGCTTAAAGTGGGTAGGAATTCGATCAGTGAGGTCTTGAAGATACTGGGTGAGACCGAGTCCAATACCCCATTCGCCGGTTTGGCCAAGGATCTCCATGAGTTGACTTCGGCCACACCAATTGATCATGATGCAGTCCTCAAGGCGATCACAACCCGTTACGAAGCAATGGGATTTTCGAACTGATTCAGATCTTCCGTTCCGATTGACCGTGATTTCAAACCGCCCGCCTTTGACCGTTAGACCTGGTGAAGGAAGAAACAGGAGGCGGTCATGATGCGCTCAATTCTGGTTGTTTTGTTCATCGTTCTGATCGGCTGCGGTTCCTGGAACTGCGCTGGCATAAGGTTCGTGATCAACGGTATCGACGTGACGCCCGGTGACCCCGTCGCGTTCGGAGGCAATGTCTTTGTCGATGCCGACTCGAGCCCGTTTCTACACGAGCCTCCCTGGGTTCCAGTCGCGGTCGCGGACGCCGCCCGGTTCCCATCCATCAATTGGTGACTGTTCTTCGGGGGGGATCCGATACCGGTGTTTCGTCCGAGTCGAACAGGTATTCCACGTCCGATCAGTTTCCCCTGACCATAGGCACGAAACCTCCCCACAGGTACGAAGAGTGGAGAAGACCCAGGCGGTTACGGGCGTCGTTCAGCAGTTCGAGTTGTGCGTTACGCAGTGCGGCCACGGAATCGATGTGAGCTTCGTGCGACTGGGCTCCTGTCTTTGCGGTGCTAGATTTGCCGGACCTGCTGGATTTCGGGGCAGTTGGTTTGGGAGAGAACCCCTGGTAGAACCTCTGGAACAGGTTTTCGGTGTGTATGTCCGGCACCTGCCACAATGCCATCACCACCTGACGCGCACCCGCCACCAGGAAAGCCTTGCCCAGACCCAGCGCGCCTTCGCCTGATGTCTTGTTTCCGCGCCCGGTCTCGCAGGCTGCCAGCACCACCACGTCCGCGGACGTCAGGTCCAGGTCCGCGATCTCACGTCCCGACAAAATGCCGTCGTTTGTCGGATCGTTGCGGTCCGTTCCGACGGCTCCGACGTTCGCGCCCGCGAGTACCAGACCTGTCAGAGTCAGCGGGTCCGGTGTCCATTTTTCATTCCCCGCCGCCTCCATCCGTTTCGGTGCCATCTTCAGCAAGCGTTGTCGTCCTTCGGGTTCCTTCCGGCATTCTTCCCACGTCGAATAGAACCCATGCGACGACAGGTGCAGGATTCGCTTCCCGGGCATCTCCTGCCGCAGCAATCCTTCCGAGGCACGCCAGTCCGTCGTAAGAAGCGCTCCTTTGTTCAGGCTCCGGCCCAGTGCCTCGGCTATGGCGGGAGCATCCCGGCCCATCCCCGCTTCCCAGGTGCGCGTTGCCCATCCGCATTCTGTGGAGCTACGCAGACTCTCTTTGGGGGCCGGCTCCGCCCTGGCAATTCGTGTCTTTTGTTGTTTGATGGAGGTGCATCCTTGCCTTTGGCAGAATTCCGACTCCGCCAGCGCCATCGGCATGGCTTGCGCGGATGTGTAGTCCACCCATCCCATTACCAGGGCACCCTCACCATGCGTCTCCTGTGGCTGCCCCAGCCCCATCGCATCTCGGGGCGACGACAGATATGCAAGGTCACGGTCCTCGATCATGTATTTCGTCTTGCCATCCGGCAGAGTCCCAGTCGGCAGGCTCCCGAATGGCACGTCCAGCAAGCTGCCGTCCGGTACCACATAGATCCGGCCGGAGGCAGGAAGTCCCTTGGCCAGTGGATCCCAGATGTACTCGCGGACCGTCGAGGCCGCCGCGTCCATTGCGGCAAGTTCCGCCGCGCAGAGGTGCCCCACAGCATCCGGATGTAGATTCTTCGATTCGATGCATGCCCGCACACTCTCGACGGTGTCTCGATAGGTCTGCACCAAAGTGTCGAGCCGTTTGGCACTACCTAATTCAACTCGGCTGACTCCGCAGCCCTCAGGGTTTACCGCCAGACCCAGGTACCGCGGAGACCATCTGTCGCTATATCGAAGGTTCTTTGCATTTGGGTCGAAGTGCTTGTATCTGACGTACACCACCATCCCGGCGTCGTTGGCCTTCAGTGACTCGCATACCTCTTTCGGCGTTGCTTCAATGAGTGCCCGCCGCCTTCGGAAGTCCACGTTTACCGATGACAGTTCCTGTTCCAGTCGTGCCAGTTCATCAGTCAATTCTTTCAGGCCGCGAGTTCGATCCGCGCGCCCAGCGTCGTCCTTAACCGGGATCATCAACAGCCTGATGCGCTCACGGTTGGCTTCGCGGTATCGCACGAACAGACCCTTCTGTGACGCAGGCGCGTTGCGTTCCGCACGTTCCAGGTCATTGATCAGCATCGTGGCCGCTGTCGCAGCCCCCTGCCACGCAAGCACCTGTTCAAATACGTCAGACTCGTCTCCCGGATCGACGAACAGGGAAAGAAATGCGAAGAAGTTGTCTCGAACAGAATCCAGGAACGAACGCAGGGATTGATCGTCTTTTGCCACATCCATGTTTCGCTGAACATGCTCCCGAACGCCCAGGATTCCGGTCTTGCAAAGCCCTCTGGCTTCCGACAGATCGCCCTGAGCCCATCTCAGGAAGGATAGATTCATCATGCTGATCAGCGTGTTCGGATGCATCGCCCCCAGCACACTAGTATTTGCAACCAAGGCTCGCCGGCATAGAGGCTCCGCGCCCGCGTAGTCACCGGTGTCCCAAAGAAGAGTTGCCAGGTTGTTCACGTACATCAGTGTTTGCGGATGCTCCGGCCTCAGTACACGATCAGATACCTCCAATGCCAGCCAAAAAAGAGGCTCCGCGCCCGCGTAGTCACCGCTGACTTGCAGCAGAATGCCCAGGTTACTCAAGCTGATCAGTGTGTCTGGATGTTCCGGACCCATCACCCGTTCTCGCCCTTCCAAGGCTCGTCGATTCAGAATCTCAGCGTCTGAGTAGTCGCCGGGGACTCGAAGTAACAGGGCAAGGTTACTCACGCTGTTTAGTGTTTCTGGATGTTCCGGACCTCTCACCCGCTCTAGCCCTTCCAAGGCTCGTCGATTCAGAATCTCAGCGCCCGCGTAGTCGCCGGTGGCTTTAAGTAACATGGCCAGGTTACTCATGCTGACTAGTGTGTATGGATGTTCCGGAGCCATCACACGTTCAAGGCCATCCATGGCTCGTCGATACAGAGGCTCCGCGCCCGCGTAGTCGCCGGTCTTGTACAACAGAGCGGCCAGGTTGCTCACGCTGGTCAGTGTGTCCGGATGATCTGGCCCAAGGATTTCTTCCAGGATGGTCAGTCCATGCCGAGCCTGTTCCTCTGCCTCCCGGTATTTTCCTGCATTAATTAGTGTAATCGCCTGCTGGTTCGCACTTGAAGCCTCTTTCAATGCAGCTTCTTCCGATGCGGTCAGCGGCTTTTCATCCACCCATTTTCGAGGCAGAATCCCATCAGCGTCCAGCACCAGCATCAGGTACCGGGCCTCTTCCCTGGTCATTCCGGCCTCACGCGCGACTTCTTCAGGATCCCGATTTGCTTCATGCGCATCCACTAGAACGACAACGCCCACAGCGCCGAAGCGCCGCGCAAACAGGCAGAGCGGATCTGCCGGCAGTTCAGTACACAACAGCTGACAGAAATAAAGGTCGTCTCCCGTACGTCCGGCGCACAGCGTCTCGGCTGGGTTCAATTCTTGTCCAGGTGGATTGACCGCATTCTTCGCCGTTTGGGACTTCTGGGCAGTCGCTTCAATGCCCTGGCCCAGCAATACCGCGGCCACAAGGAATCCTGGCGCCCATCTGTGGAACCGGCGTGCCTTGGTCGAGACATTCATCTGTTCCCCCTAGCGCACAACCACCACCCGGTTGACCCGACCCTTTTCGTCCGCGAAGATCGCGCCGTACAGAACGCCTGCTTCGCGGCAATTTGTAATCATGAATCCTTCCTCGCCCAAGTCCGAGACGCCGGTCGGGATAACACTTGCGCAGCTCTGTCGCCAGTTGTCCAGCTTGTCCGCTGGCGCCGCCGGCGCATCAAGCATAAGCAGAGTCTTGTCCAGGTCCTGATACTTCGGACTGGTGGCCCCCGGGAGACTGACATGGACCAGACGAACCTTGCCCACTGGCAATTCCGCGTTGGGCACGCAGACAGTCACCCCGGAATTCGACCCGACCTCATTCGTGTCCTCGACCGCGGGCAGCGAGTATTCTTTCTTCCAGCCGTTGGGACAGTCGCCCAGACTGTAAGGCATCCGGTCTAATTCCGGCACGACGAATCCCCGCAGCCGGCTTGGGTCGGATGGTGGCGTGTTCAGTGCCTGATTCGATTTCATCGGCTTCCCGGAGAGCGCCGCAGTCATGGCATCGGCCAGCCGGGGCAGGCGCGTTTTCACCCGCTTTGCTTCGGCGCGCCACGCCGCCGCGTGCTTTGCCTCTCGTCGTTTCTCAACAGGATGCTTGTGGAAGAACCCGGCGACCTTAATCAGCTCACGATTTTCGGCCAGGGCCTTCTTCAAAGGCCCGAACGAACCCTTCGGAGCTCGCGTGTCGGCCAGTTCCAGTTCCTTCAGGGAGGCATCAGCCGCCTTCAAGGAGGCCTCGGCTTCCTCTACCTTCCCAAGGTACATGTAAGCACACGCCTTCCCGGACTCCACTGCAAGCGGACTGGCCCCCAGTCGAGAGGCCTGGCCCAGAAGGTCGATCACCTGGTTCAGTTCGTTGATGCCCCTGTCGTCTTGTCCGTGTCCCATGAGACGCAACGAATCGGATGTCTGCTCCCAGAGAGCCGTGTGTCCGGGATAGATGGGCATGCACCGCAGCCCTTCCGCACCTGGAGGCAGCGCACGAACCCAGGGAGACCGGGGCGCGACATCCATCATGGTTACCAGCGCACGGCCGAGTATCACTTCCGGCACGGCCGCCTCGTCAATGCGCATCAGTTCGTCCGTCCATGTCAACAACCGTCGGCCGGCTTCCGTTTCGTCAGCCATTGCCATCGAGATTCCGACCTCGTAGAGCTCTTCGTACTTGTCGAAGTCCTCCACGGCTCTCTTCAGATACGACCTGCGTGTTTCTCGGTCCGAACTCGGATATCCTTCGATGCTGGCAAGAAAACAGTCGAGCGTTTTCGAATCCTCCAGACCGCGGGTCGAGTAGCCAGCGGCGTTGGTGAAGAAGGCCGCGCGAAGGTCGGCCAATGGTTCGGCCAGGTCCCCCATTGCGGGCAGGTCCCCCAGAGCCCGGCGCGACTCCCCGGAAAGAACGAGATCGTTGATTCGGTGACTGAACTCGTGTGCGAAGACGAACGCCAGGAAGGCCCGCGGCAGATCCGTGGCGCTGCACGACATCGAGTCACCGCCCCTGGCAACCCCGGCACGATCGCCGGTCCCCGATTCGGTGAAAGCGTTCGATTCGCCGCAATCTGGGCAATGAATCATCTCTATCAGTGAGTAACTTACGAAGATGGTCGCCGGCGCTCCTGGACAACAGAGGGCGTAGGGCGGGAATTCGCTTCCGTCACCCAAACGAGAATCCGGTCCCACGATCGCCAGATCCGCATCCAATCTGGTGAAGAGCACGACCTTCTCTCGAACTTGCTCCCAGATATCTACTGCCTGGGCGATACGTGGGTCGGAGCTTTGCGCGGGAGTTTGAACGTACGCCCTGCGGAAGTCGTCGCAATCGGGCGAGGCCGCCGCGATACGGGGCAAGCTCATAGCTGCCATGAACAGCAGCCCAGCCACGGTATTCATGCAGCCCCGACGTACACTGTGATAAACAGAGATATCAGACATCATTCCTCCTTCCACCAGAATCCACTCCGGTTCAGAAAGTACAGATGTACCGCCTGCCCAGACTCAAAACGCGTCACGGCCTCACCGCGATGGTCGGTTTGGCGAGGGACCGAAAAGAACGAACCCGGCCCAGAAGAACGGCGCGTCCCACCGGGGGTCTGAACGCACGGTTCTCCGGGCCTGAGCCAATGATTCCGCTGCGTCCCCTGTATCCGCGAATTCCGAATAAAATGCGCCCATCAACGCGGTGGTCGCCAGCTCGTCAACCGGCCACAGTGAACCGATTACCTGTCGTGTCCCAGCGCGCAGGAAGGCCGCAGCCAGACCGGCGACGCCCTCCGAAAGCGTGTCGTTCCCGCTGGCAGACTCGCATCCCGCGAGCACGGCCAATTCGGTACCCACCAGATCCAGACTCATGATCTCGGACCGGGTCAAACGGTTATCCGTATCGCCTGGAACGGCCAGAGACAGCAGCAGGGCTGTTTCGTCCTGGTCTGCCGTCCCTCCATGGTTCGTCGCATTTCCGACCGTCCCGGTGTGCGTGGACATGTGAAGAACCCTGTACCCTTCCATCGCGAACCGGACCCAGACGTCCTCGACCGCGTCCGTCCCTACGAGTACCCGGCATTGCGAAGTCCTGGATCCATCCGGGCACAGTCGCATCCTTGCATCCTCGGCCAATATCCCCGTGCTGGGCAATCGGGCCGGATCCCCGGATGTCCCCACGCCAGTACCGTCCTGGGGTCCCTTTCCGTCGAGCCGTGGATCGACAGTAGAAAAGACCGGGTCAGCCAGTGCAAGCAGAAGCCCCTTGTTCTCCTTCGTCGGCAGGAGATTCCTGGCCACCGAGAAGGTCGCAATCGACGGCTGGTACTCAATGCTGAAGCAGTCGGAAATGTAGTTGCCTTGTTGGCCCCCGCCGATTTCGCAGCCCCCCAGATTTCCCAGGTCGAGGACCTCAAGAGAAATGCCAGTGAAATCATCATCGGTCACCACCAGAATGCGCCGATGCCGAAGTGGGTCGGCATACTTGAGCAGGTCGCCCAATAAAAGGCGAGTCAGTTCGTCCGCCCCCGTCAGCGGGCGCAAGGCATCCCTCTGGTTCCGTCGTGGTGCTGATTGCCATTCCTTCACGCGCCTGACCTCGTCCAACACCTTCGGCGAGATCTCCGTTTTTATAGAACGGGACACGCGAGGCTGCGCAGTTGTCTCATCGACGTCCACCAGCCAGATGACGAACTGGTTTCCGGGAAGCAGTCGATACTCGATCAGCAACTCGTCCCGATTCAGTGGTATGCGCGCTAGATCCAGGGGACGTGGGAACCGCACTGAAGCGTATAGAGGATGGTTCTGCCAGACCTCTTCGGCAAACGATGAAAGATCCGTTTCGATTTCCACCACACGCTTGTCCGCGACAGTGAGCCGTTGATCCTCCCAGGGGAGTTCGAGTCCCAGCCGTGCACGCTCCGTACGTGCAAGCGTGAGGCGCCCCATCAGACCTTCCTGCCTGTCCAGGACATCGCGAGGAAGAGACGTTGACGCGATTTGGATACCTTTTCTGCCAAGTTCATTCAGCAGTTCGATGGCTCGTGTCCGCTCCGAGAGTCGCAAGGCTTCCTCGGCGTCACCAGGGGCACCACGTTCGAGCAGGAGAATAATGGCAAAATCGAAGGGAACACGTCCAAACCCTTGGAACATCCGTGCATGCTCGGCCGGATCAATGGCCGTGGTTGATGCATGTTCCACACCTTCCACGGCTTTTCGAAGCAAATCGATTGCCTCGTCGATTCGCCCCGATGCATGATATCGAAGGGCAAACATGAGGCGCATCAGCACATCCATGGCCACCAGCCCCATCGCATTCAACTGAGGCGCCATGTTTTCGAACTCCGCCAGGTTTGCGTCCAGTATCTGCGGCTCCAACGGAGCCTTGTCATCAAGTCGGCAGCGCATGTCATCCATGCGGAACGATATCCAGGCCCATCCGACCCGCTCCCCCTGATATTCGCTGATGATGTCCTGGCGTAATGACAAAAATTCGTCGCAGATTCCGGCTTGGACTGTTGCCGATGCCACAGCAATCATGTCTCTGGAGCGAAGCGGCGCGTCCTTCTGATTTCGCGCAAGACGTTCCGCTTCCTTGAACCGGGCAATCGCATCTTCCCTGCGTTCCATGTTCGCCAGGGCGGATCCGGCCTGAATAACCAGCGGCAGTCTTGTGGATATCGGCGCGTCGGCGGGTAGAAGCATGAGCGCCTCATCGACCAGCCCCAGCGCCCTGTCTGGTTGTGTCCAAATCAGATGTAATGAAGCGCGGTACCGAGCCTGAACCGGCGTTTGAGTCTTATCAGCCAGAATTGCGTCCGCAGACTCGTTAGACCATTCTATACCCATGGCCGGAAGAAGTTCTTCCCTTGCCATCTCCATCAGTTCGCCGCGGGATGGGTTGTGACCCTGACGAACCATTACAGCCATCCGTTCGGAGCCCAGGATTGCCGAAGAGAGGAGTTGCGGAGCCATCCGGTCGCTCGTGCATACGGATTGGTCGCTATCTCTGGCACATAGCATTGCGCTCAAAGCTCGGGTCATTGGCACGTCGCCAGCGGCAAGAGCCAGTCCAGTCGCTGTGAGAAGCACTGTTTCCGGCAGGACGATGTCGGGTTCTAGTCCTGTAAACAAAACCTTGAGTTTCTCCAAGCCCTCTGCGAACTTCCCCGTAGCGTGAGCTTCAAGTGCAATGCACTGCACCTGTGTCGTGAGCGCGAGTTCGGGCGGGAAGTGGATGAGATCCTGGACCGTCTTGAACCGACGGATGACGAGTTGCTTGATTTCGACTTCCGTCATGGCACCTGCGGTCCCAAGAATCTGGTCCCAGAGGGCCGGATCGTGACCGGCCGCAGTCATCAGTTCCTCGAACCGCTTGCGCGATTCCGGCCAGTTTCCCAGGGCTCCAAGCGCCTGCGCCTCGATAAGGCCGGCGCGCATGGTGGAAGACGTGTCCAGATCGTATCCAAGCGCCCGATGGGCGGCTTCAAGTGCGCCAGAGTAGTCTCCGCGTCTCATACGGCGAAGACTCACCGAAACCCAGATCGAACCTGATATATTGCCGCCACCTGCCGCCTGGAAGCGATCCGCGGCTTTGATGGACAGGCGTTCCCATGTTTCCATGTCGCCTTTGTTTTCGGCCACGTCAGCGAGACGGGATATGGCACTTGCGACATTGAAGGGTTTCCCGTGGCGCCGGGCGAGATCGAGGAAATGGGTACATGCCGTCTCGGCCGCTGCATAGTTTTGTGATAAGTGCGCTACGTCGCACGCGACCTCGGCGTACTGGAGTTGATTCCAGTCAACCGGCACGATGGAGAACGCCGCCTGCGCCTCCCGAATGGCCTTTTCGGCATCCTCATCCCGCCCCATAACACGAAGGCAGGCGACCATCTGAATATGAGCTTCCGCGACGTCAAGGGGTTCTCCATCGACGGCCAGCATACGCAGGTTCAGCGCATCGACCTCGAGGGCCGCATCGGAACACGTTCCCGGGTGCGCCAGGAGCATCACCTTGGAGCCATAGCTCGATATAACCCGTCCTTCCAGACGTTCGTAGTCGGCCACCATCAGGCGGGCTTCCACCAGGGCTTCCGGGAAGCGTTTGAGCTTGCCAAGGTGGGTCAGGAGGATTTCTCGTTCCAGATAGATCCGGCCCGGATCAATGTCCGGATTGGCCATGAAACGTTCGATGGCCATACGCCGACTTCGGACGGCATCGTCGTCCAGGCCGAGGCCTTCCTCGATGTCCCCGAGAAACGATGGAACCCGCCCGTCGTCGGACGTTGCGAGCAACCCCAGAAAACGCTTGCGAGCAAGTTTCCAGTGCTTTTTCGCCGATGGAGTATCTCCACGGCGATTCATGCAATCGCCTCGGGCCATCGAAGCAAGAGCTGACGCGACGCCCCCGGCCTTTTCAAGTGGGAGTGAAAGCCGGATCGTGCACGCGCAGTTGCCAGAGGCAGTCGTTGAATCCGCAATGGAACACGCCGACAGGACGGCACCGTAGGCTTCCCAGGCATCCCCGCTTGCCAGTGCGGCTGAGAGTCGTTCCTCGTGACATGCAGCGGCATCGGCATTGAGCCCCGCGGAATCCAACACTTCGCATTTCCGAAGCAGAACCTCGTGCAACAGCGCCGCATCCCCTGACGCGCGTGCGGCTTCCACGATCGGTGCGAAATCCCGCACCAGGGCAGGCACGTCGGTGCCCACAGAGGCAAGCACAGCCAGCGCTCCCGCCTGCAGGGCCGGATCGTCGACAAAAGAGGTCAGATTTCGCAGGCAGGTCGCGGCGGCAAGAGTCGCACCCTGTTCCTCCAGTGTTGCCAGAGAATTCCATGCGGCCTGCCCAACTGCGTCAACAACGTCGGGTAGTGTCTCGGCGGTTGCTGTGGACAATCCCGTTGACGCAGCATCGGTCACCAACGAGCATCGGTCAGTCAGCACCGCCATTCGGAACAGGTTCAGGTACGGAAACGGCAGTGTCGGATCGGCTCGGAATGACGCAACAAACCATCGCTCCGCATCCCCCAGTTTCCCCTGTTCGAGACAGACCGCTCCGAGGAGGTTCAGTCCCAACCCCCAGTCGGGAGAGACTTCCAGGGCGCGATTGGCTGCATTCTCCGCCAGTGCCAGGTCCCCCGTGACGAGGCCGAGAAAGCCGAGCCCGAACCAAGCCTCGCGAAGGCGCGGGTGATTCCGGACCACAGCTTCCAGAAGCGCTCGCGCATCTGCGGCGGTGTCTCCATTGTGATTCAGGACAAACGCACGGTAGAGATCAGGGTTCCGATGATCATCGGTGGGACTGGTGTCGGTGTCGGCAAGCGCGCGAATCAGAACGTCCGGGTCGCGCACCTGCGCGTATGAAGCCGCTGGCAGCAGCACAATCAGCAGAAGTATCCCTGATCTTCTCATCATCGATTGCCTTGGCGTGTAGGAACTTTCATCCACAAAACGCCTCCATGGGACGAGTATGGCCGGGGTTCCAGCGGGTGTCAAAGT
>JAGOFO010000238.1 GCA_017997155.1 Myxococcota bacterium | reverse complement strand
GTCGCTTACGTGTACACGGGTGCCGGCGCGCCGGCCGCCCAATAGCGAGGTTGCAGGTGAAGCCAAAACTCTGGTTCCTGATGGCCGTGTGCGTTTCACTGGTTGCCTGCGGTGGAACCAAAACCGCCGAGCTCCTGTCAGCCGAGCCGGTTCGCAATCAACCGTCCGCTGCCCCGGCCCCGGCGCCGGTGCCTGTAAGCAGCGAGGCCGGCGAACGATTCAAGGCGATTCAGCACTTCTTCTTCGCCTACAGGGATTCGCCGGTCGAGACCCAGGTTAATGTGTTTCGCTCGAACCTGGCCGCTTTTGCTCCCGCAGTCGAGATCGAAGAGGATGTTGAAACCGTTGACCAGGCTCCGGTCACGCCCCTGCAGGTGTACGACGTCGATTCCTACAGGCTGGTCCTGATCATGAGCGGAACAGCGGAGCCGAAGGCACTGGTTTACGACCCCCAGGAAAAGGGCTACATAATCACGGTCGGCGACATGATTGGCAACCGCGGTGGACGCGTCGTGTCGATCACCGGCAGCGAGGTGCGTATCGAGGAGCCCGGTTTCGCGCCCAACGTCAAGTCGCTCATGTCCAGTGACGACGACATGCTTCGCGAACTGATGGCAGTTCAGGAATACTAATCCCCTGCCCCGCTGTTTCGTTGTAACATCATGCCAGGCATTCTCCCCCGGATTTACATATGAGCGTTGACGATGACGGCTTCATAGTCACCACCATCTCCTGCCGCGTGGTTTCGGGCCCGGACTCGGGGCTGTCATGCTCATTTACAAGCGACACGGTACTGGTGGGACGCGCCCCGGAGTGTCAGATCAGACTCGAGGACCCGACCGTTTCGCGCCTTCATTTTTCGCTCTGTTTCAATCGCGGCCGATGGGAGATAACCGACGCCGGTTCCAGCAGCGGCACGGCGTTGAACGGTGATCTTCTGGGTGACATCGGCGCGATCAAGGTGGTTCATGACGGCGACCGTATCTCGGCCGGACGTTCCGTCATAGTAATCGAGATCGAGTCCGAACGCTCAGCATCCGACCCGGAATCCGGATTATCGTCGATTGACCCGGCAGCCAGCCTTCGCCTTGGCACTCCGGCCTCGATACGACCTGTCCCGCCTCCTCCCGATCGCCGTGTTATCAAGCGCTCGATCTGGATTCCGATCTCCATCATCGCGCTCGCGGCGGTATTCATCATTGCCCTGCTCGTCTCGCGGTACGCGTGACAGGTCGCGCGCGCGGCCGCACCCGCGCGCATCGCTCAGGCGCTTTCAATCCTGATGATTTCCAATTACACTACGCGCGATTTGAACCCCGGGAGCATCTTCATGAAGGAAAGAGTCGAAAAGCGAGTGGTCATGGACGCGCGCGCCGTCGAAATGGCGGTGACCGACATGGCCGCCAGGATTCGCGCCGCCTCTGACGACGACCAGTTCTGCATCATCGGGATCCAGACCGGTGGAATCCACATCGCACAGCGTCTGGTCAAGACCATGGAGACGGTCGGCATCCCCCGGCCGGACTTCGGCGTTCTGGACATCACGCTTTACCGGGACGACATCTTCATGGGACTTCAGCAGCCGGTAGTCCGCAACACCGACATCCGGTTCGACCTGACCGGCCGCAACGTGCTGCTGGTCGACGACGTCCTTTACACCGGCCGCACCATCCGGGCCGCCCTGGACGCCCTGGTCGACTTCGGCCGTCCGCGTCGTATCCGCCTTGCCGTCCTGGTCGACCGCGGTCTGCGCGAGTACCCGATTCAGGCGGACTTCGTTGGCCGCGTCATCAACACCGACGCCGAAGAAACGGTGAAGGTTGAACTTGCCGAGATGGGCTTCGACCGCGATCGCGTGGTCGTTTACGAGAGAAACAACTGATGGACAAACTGAATCATCTGCTCGGTCTCGAAGGCCTCTCCCGCGAGACGATCACGTCGATCCTGGATCACGCCGTCGAATTCAAGGAAGTATCGCGGCGTCGCATCAAGAAGGTACCGCCCCTGCGCGGCGTCACCGTCGTTCTGTTCTTCATCGAAAACTCGACCAGGACGCGTATCTCGTTCGAGGTCGCGGCCAAGCGACTCTCGGCCGACACGCTGAATTTCTCGGCATCCACATCTTCCCTCTCCAAGGGCGAGACCCTGCTGGACACCGCGAAAAACCTGATGGCCATGCAGCCTGACATCGTGGTCATGCGCCACTTCGCGCCCGGCGCGGCCAAGTTCCTGTCGGAACGCATCCCGGCCGGGATCGTTAATGCCGGTGACGGCGCACACGCGCACCCGACCCAGGCGCTGCTTGACATGTACACCATGCGTGAACGCCTCGGCAGCTTGAACGGCCTCGAGGTCGCGATCGTCGGCGACATCGCTCACAGCCGCGTCGCCCGTTCAAACATCCACGGTCTGACGACCATGGGCGCCAAGGTCCGCCTTGCCGGTCCCAGGACCATGCTGCCCCCGATGCTCGATCGTTTCCCGAACGTCAGCGTCTTTGACCGGATTGAACCGGCGATTGAAGGCGCCGATGTCGTGATGATGCTGCGCATCCAGAAGGAACGCATGGGCAAGGATCTGTTCCCGTCCGACCGCGAGTACTCGCGCGTGTTCGGCCTCGATTCGCAGAAGCTGAAGCTTGCGAAGCCGAACGCCCTGGTGATGCACCCTGGTCCGATGAACCGCGGCGTCGAGATCACGCCGGACGTCGCCGATTCGACGCAATCCGTGATCCTCGAGCAGGTCGAAAACGGCGTGGCCGTCCGCATGGCGGTACTTTTCCTTGTCGCAAGGAACCTCGGCGTGTCCGAAGAGTGAGAGGCAACATGCTTACGCGAATCATCAACTGTCAGATATTCGATCCGGGCAGGAACGGAGCCCAGACCGGGGCCGCGACTTTTCAGGGCTACGTCGAGTTTTCAAACGACGTGATCACCGCCGTCGGCGAAGGCGTCCCGCCTCCCGCGGATGCCGGCGTGAAGGTTATCGACGCCCGCGGAGCGACGCTCGCGCCGTCTTTCGTCGATATGTACGCGAACTTCTGTGAACCTGGATATGAATACCGCGAGACGATCGCCTCGGGCTCCAGGGCCGCGGCCGCTGGCGGCTACACAGCCGTGTGCCTGCGCCCGGACACCGATCCGCTCATCCAGCGCAGCAACGGCGTGCGCTTCCTGCTTGAACGCGGCGCTCTCGCGGGACTGATCGACGTGTACCCGATCGGCGCGCTGTCCATGGGCATGGAAGGCCAGACGATGTCGGAGATCGGCGAGATGGCCGCGGCCGGCGCGATCCTCGTCGGC
>JAGOFO010000237.1 GCA_017997155.1 Myxococcota bacterium | reverse complement strand
GGCGACGAGCGGTCGTGTCGGACTTGCTCTAGCGGTTGTCAGGCCCGGGGAACCGGTTTTCGTAAGCGTGGATCGCGACGCTCCGCTTGGAGTCGGCCGGCGCGCCTTCCGCGCGGTCGATGCCCCGTTTGACCTGCCCGAATCGCAGACATCCGTTGCCGGCGGCCAGCGCCCTGATCCACGTTCTCAGATTGTCGATATGCCAGTCAGCGGGAGGAGATGATATGCCCGTCGGATACATGTCCATTGTCCTCCATGCTCACCTGCCGTTCGTGAAACACCCGGAGTATCCCGAGTTTCTCGAGGAGGACTGGTTTTTCGAGGCCGCGGTCGAAACCTACCTGCCCCTTCTTGACATGATGGAACGGCTGTCCCGGGGCGGCCATCGCTTCCGCCTTAACATGGTCGTGTCGCCGTCGCTCGCCGCGATGATGTCCGACCCGCACCATCAGCAGAGACTGCGTGCATACATCGAAAAGCTGCTGCGACTCGCCGGCAACGAGGCGTCGAGGCTGCGCGACGACTCCCGGTTCGGACCGGTTGCCAGGTTCTACCAGGATCGACTCGGTTATCTTCTGGACAAGTATGTCAACGTCTATCACTGCAACCTGATCGGCGCGCTCGGCAACATGATGCGTACCGGGAACCTCGAGTTGATGACGTGTGCCGCCACCCACGGGTTGCTTCCCGTGCTCAGGATGCACCCGGAGTCGGTGCGTGCGCAGGTTCGCATCGGGGCGTCGGAGTTCGCCCGCCATTTCGGGGTCAGGCCTCGCGGAATCTGGCTTCCCGAGTGCGGGTATTACGAAGGCCTTGAGGAATTTCTTGCCGACGAGGACATCCGGTATTTCCTGGTCGACTCGCACTGTCTGCATTTCGCGAACCCCAGCCCGGCGTACGGAGTTCATGCCCCGCTGTTCACCAGATCCGGCGTGGCGGCCTTCGGACGTGACGCCGAGTCGTCCCGGCAGGTCTGGTCCGCGAAGGAAGGGTATCCCGGCGATCCGGCCTATCGTGAGTTCTATCGCGACGTGGGATATGACAGACCGTTTGACGAGGTCAGGGACTACGTCCAGCCGAACGGCCTGCGCAAGCAGACGGGACTGAAGTTCCATCGCATCACCGGTGACGTCGATCTCTCGTGCAAACAGGCGTACGACCGCACGCTCGCAATGCGCAAGGTCGATGAACACGCCGGCAATTTCATGTTCAATCGTGAACGCCAGATCGAGTATCTCGCGGCCAGGATGGGGCGTGCTCCGATCGTCGTGTCGCCATACGATGCCGAGTTGTTCGGACACTGGTGGTTCGAAGGACCGGACTTCCTCGAGGCGTTCTTCCGTAAGTCGGCCTGGGATCAGAACGTGTTCCGGATGGTTTCGCTCGGCGAGTATCTGGATATGGAGCCTGTTCAGCAGCTTGGCACCCCGGCCACCGGATCCTGGGGCGACAAGGGGTACTTCGAGGTCTGGGTAAACGAAGGCAACGACTATATTCCACGACATCTGTTTGAATGTGCCGAGTCGATGATCGCGCTGGCCGCGGAGTTCCCGCTTCCGACACCGCTTCAGCGAAGGGCACTGAACCAGTGCGCGCGCGAGTTGCTGCTGGCCCAGTCTTCGGACTGGCCGTTCATCGTCACCATGGGAACGATGACGCAGTATGCCCATCGTCGTGTTCTTGATCATGTCTTGCGTTTTTCAAGGCTTGCCTCCCAGATCAGGTCAGGCTCGATCGACGAAGCTTGGCTGGGCACGCTCGAGTATCGCGACTCGATCTTCCCCGAAATCGATTACCGGGTGTATTGTTCGGCGGGCGAAGGCCCGATTACCAAGGAGTAGAAAGTGGCAGTTGATACAATCTCGATTCGTCCGGCAGATGTCACGGTGGCGTGGCACGGAACCGCGGCGCGCGTGGCGGCCTTTGTCCTGTTGACGGCGCTTGGCGCCATGGTCAGGATTCCGCTGCCCTTCACGCCGGTTCCGCTCACGCTTCAGACCTTTGCCGTCATGCTGGCCGGGTTCATGTTAACGCCTCGCGCGGCCTTTGCGTCACAGGCGCTGTATGTGATCGGCGGACTGTCTGGATTGCCATTTCTGGCGGTCGCGGCCACTGGAACCATCGGTTACCTGGCTGGATTCGTGATTGCAGCACCGGTTGTTTCGCTCCTTTCGCACCGTGGCAAGGGGGCCGCCGCCACCTTCGCAGGTGTTGGTATTATCCACCTCTGCGGCTGCGCGGGTCTTTCCCTGTACGGCGTTCCCACTGGCATCGGCCTATTTGTCGCGGGTTCATTGCCGTTCCTGCCGGGCGACATGCTGAAGGCATTCGTCGCGGCCAGGATTGCCACCCGCCGTTGATCGGTCCGTTCCGGACCGCTTCCGGAACCGGAGTTTTCCATGTCGAAAGATTTGAATGTTGCCGTGGTCGGCGCGACCGGCGTGGTGGGAACCGAGGCCATCGGGCTCCTTGAAGAACGCGATTTTCCGCTCGCCTCGCTCCGGCTGGTGGCTTCGGGGCGTTCCGCCGGCGACCAGATCTCGTTCCGAGGTTCATCGATCACGGTCGAAGCGCTGGGTTCCTTCGATTTTCACGGGATCGACCTGGTGCTTTCGGCCCCGGGAGCTTCCGTGAGTCTCGAATACGTCCCGAGGGCGGTCGCAGCGGGTTGTCTGGTAATCGACAAATCAAGTGCGTTCAGGATGGATCCCGCCGTCCCGCTGGTGGTTCCCGAGGTGAACCGCGCGGACCTTGCCCGGGCCGCTGGAATAATCGCCAGTCCAAACTGCACTTCCATTCCGCTTTCGATGGTTCTGGCTCCGCTTCATCGGGAGTTCGGGCTTCGCCGCGTGGTCGTTTCCACATATCAGGCGGTCAGCGGTGCAGGGCAGAAGGCCGCGGACGAGTTTATCGGCCAGGCGGTCGCGATTCTCAACAGGCGTCCGATGCCGCTCAAGGAGTTTCCGCACCAGATCGCTTTCAATGTCCTGCCGCATGTCGAGACCTTCGTCGAGGCGGATGGAGGCTACTCCACCGAAGAGACGAAGGTTCGGGACGAGACAAGAAAGATCCTCGGCCTGCCGGAGTTGCGTGTCACCGCCACATGTGTGCGGGTTCCCGTGGTCAACGGGCACTCCGAGTCGGTCAACATCGAGTTCGAAAGACCGGTGACACCGGCACGCGCCAGGGAGATTCTGGCGGCGGCGCCCGGTATTCAGGTGATGGATGCCCCGGCCGAAGATCTTTATCCGATGCCGGTCGAGGCGTCGGGCGGGGATAGTGTCCTCGTCGGTCGCATTCGCGCG
>JAGOFO010000048.1 GCA_017997155.1 Myxococcota bacterium | reverse complement strand
GCCTGCTGCGGCATTGCGCTGGTCATGGCCGGCGCCGGGCTTCTGTCCCGGAAGAAACGCTGACCATACGTTTCATCAGGGGAATATCCACGGCGTCCACCAGAACGTGCATCATGATCGGTGCGAGCAGATTTCCGGAACAGATCAGCAATAAACCAGCCACGATCCCGCTGACGGCGGCCATCGAAGACCACAACAGATAGCCCCGGCGAAACGAACCGTGGACTGCCCCGAACAACAGCGAAGTGACCACAAGCGCGACCCACGGACCCGAAAACGATGAGAAAAGACTCCATAGCGCGCCACGAAAAACCAGTTCCTCAGCCACGCCCGCCAGGACGGCAAGAACCTGTCCGGAAAAAAAAGACACGCCACTGAGCGCCTCGCCCTGACTGATCGCCAGGCGCCGACCGGCATTCGTATACAGGACAATCACACGGGCCACCACGATGATCACCGCTCCGGCGATCAGCCCTGCCAGAACGCTTTCAATCGCATCCACCGCGGATGATGGAAGCAACTGGAAACCAAGCCGCCGCGGATACAGAATCGCGCCGCCAATGGATAGAACGGACGCCGGGATGTAGAGCAGGAAGGCCGCTTTCATCAGAGAACTGCTGTCGATCGCCTTCCCGGGTTGATCCGTGCCCATCTCACCCCGCCTTCATCACGATTCCCGTGGCGTTCGACGACGCGATTGCTCCCTGCATGACAACCGCCCGGGTCACGACCGCACCTCTGGCAATCGTTCCGGAAACGACTGCGTCCGGACCGACAACCGCCAGATCGTCAACGCGCGCGCCGTCCGCAAGAAACACCGGACCTCGCAGTCGGACACCGTGCCCAACGGTCGCGCCACGTGAGATGTAGACGCCGGGCTCCACCTCGTCGGGCACGTCGAATCCACGGCGCCCCAGCAATCCCTGAACATCGCCAAGTGCCCTGAAATTCAGCTCAAGATAGCTGTGGGCGGTGCCGGTGTCGCAATACCATAATCCAGGAAATTCAACAGCTTTAACCGCCTCTCCCTCGGACAGCCTCGGAATCAGCCCGTCCGCGACAAGACACGCCTGAGTCTGAACCCCGGCACAGGTCGATTCCACAGCGGCCGAAAGACGGGTGACCATCGACCAGTCCAGCAGCGAGACGCCTCCAAAGACGACGCGCCGCCCTTGTCGCGACAACGGAAGGCCACGGATGCCGGCCACATGTCCACTGGCATCGAGCTCGACACGACGGTCCGAAGGATCGATGTCCTGCCGGTCCGTCACCGCCAGAGCCACTGGACCGGCGGATACCAGACGCGACAGATCCCAATCGTGAAAGATGTCGCCATTGTGAACCAGGAAAGGGCTGTCGTCCCGCCGCCCCCGCATCGCGGCCCAAATCGCCCCTCCCGTACCGAGAATCGACGGCTCACGGGAGTACTCCGCGGTCAGACCAAACCGGGCTCCATCTCCCAGCCACGCGGTTATCGCGTCAGGCAGATGATGCAGGTTGACGACGACATCGGTGACACCAGCCTGTCGCAAAGCAGCCAGCGACCAGGCCAGTGTCGGTACACCCAGAACGGGAAACAACGGCTTCGGAAGAAGGTCGGAATATGGCCGCAGGCGAGTGCCCAGGCCGGCGGCCAGCACTATCGCCCTCATCTGTCGAAATGCTCCGGCAGGTAACGCGCCAGCACACGCCGTACATCTCCGTACTCCGGCAATGCGTCGAATGCCTCGCTGACATAAGCGAGCGACTGAGGAATGTTCGGCAGAAACTTCGGATTGTGTTTGACGCGATCGATGTAGACAAACCTGCCTGCGTCCTTCAACTTGCGCTGCAGCGCCTGCAGATGGAATATCGTCATCAACTCGTCAAGGGACGGCATGTCGGGCAGCACGCCTGTGCCTGCCTCGCGATAGTAATTCACGAAATACCTGGCCTCTGCCGGTTCGAATTTCACATAAGAATCCCGCAAAAGCGCGACAAGGTCGTAAATGAAAGGTCCCTGCAAAGCGTCCTGGAAATCGATCAACCGCATCCGCCCGGCCTTGACCATGAGGTTTCGGCTCTGAAAGTCGCGATGGACGAATCCCTGCCTGAGCCTTGTCAGACGCGAAGTCACCTCGGCGAAGAACCTTCGCAGCAACGCAGTGTCGTCGATATCGGGTTCACGACCAATCTGCTCGACCAGTCCCCATTCGAGAAAGTGCTCGAACTCCCAGATAAGAAGGTCAGCGTCGAAAGAACGCCTGAACGCGATGTTTTCCGGTGCGGGCGATGCTATCGTGAACGCCTGCAAGTCGACCAGGACGTCGATCGCCCACTGGTAAAGCTCGACACGTGAGCCCCCGGCGGACAGAGCCCTCTCGAGGGTTACATCACCGAGGTCCTCGAGTATAAGGAAGCCCTGCTCAAGATCCTCGAAGACGATCTCCGGAACCGCGACACCGCCCTGTTTCAGATAGGCGGCGACCTCGGAAAACGGCAGACCGGTCAACGTGGACGCGCTCTGCCCCTCCTCGCTCTTGAGCGGATCCGGCGCCAACTTCATCACCATCCAGCTCGCTCCGTCCGCCAGTCTGGTAACCCTGTGATAAGAACGGTTGGAGGCATCGCCCTTCAACCTGACGACGGAGTAGCCCGCGAACCCGGTGCCAGCCACCGACGAGAGAAACGCACTTGAGACATTAAGTACATCTGCCTGGTTCGACATCGGATGTTCTTCCCTGATGATTCCGTCTCCGAGGATACCGCATACGGCGACGCCTGTGGAAACTGGCGCTGGCGATAAGGAAAAACTGCCTGGAAGGGTGGGTGGCTGCTTACTGGTAGAGACCGGCGTCGACGAGGATCTGTTCCATCAGGGCGATGCGGTCTTCAAGGTCACGGATCTGGGCGGCCTGACGGTTGATCTTGTCGTCAAGGTACTTGCTTGCGACGAGCAGGAAGCCGACCGAGTCGTTCGCGTACCAGGCCTCGCCGCCGTTGGAGATCAGCTCCGGCATCTCGTCCAGAATCAAACCAATGTGCGGAACGTTACGAACCTTGTTGATGTCAGCTTCGTCAACCTGCGTTCCGGCCGGGAACTCCTGGTTGTACAGCCAGGTGGCCGGCTTGATCTGCTGAATCGCCGCACCGATCGAGTCCATGTCGCGATCGCTGAGATAGCGGATATCCTTCTTGTACTTCCGGTCCGAGGTCCAGACGCTGTTGATCGAATACATGAAACCGAAACGCCGAGCACTCATACCGATCTGCCCGGAACCATCGGTATTGGGGATGATCGACGTATTGCCGTACATGCGGATACCGGTGTTCAGAGTGCCGTCACCGACCACATAGATACCGGTGCCATCGACACGAAGACCATTGAACACGTGGTTGTAATACGACGCCTGGTACGTCGAGTACATGAGATTCTGCGTCGACGTACCGCCGCCATCGATAATGCAGGACTCACTGCCGTAGTCTACGAGGTTATTCGCTACGAGACTGCCGCCGACATATGTATTGGTGCCGACGTCCCAGTTCAGGTACAGGTGGTAACCGCTGGCCGGGTTTATGACCATGTGGCCACCGTTGGTACGGAACGAGGGCACGGCGACCTGGGCGGCATCTTCCATCGAGAAGACGATCTTGTTGACACCCTGGTTACGCATGTAGATCTGGCCAGGTCCGTTGGGAGGGGGAACCAGGTACAGTTCACTGCCATTGCCCGCGACCTGTCCGTTCCCACCGGACGGTTCGCCGGGCCAGGAGCTGGTTCTGTAGCCGTTCGCGATTATGACATTGTAGACGCTGGTGGACGCGGGATCGACGTAGTAACCCGTAGAGTTCGCGTCATACCAGACACCGTTGAACGCGTAAGTGGTGCCATCGATGTAGTTCGTAGTGGTGCCGCTTGCCGGCAGCCTCGCGGTCGCGGTCTGGAAAGTGTTCACGTACGAGTGCGAGGCCGGATCCACGTAGTACGAGCCGTTGTCCTCGTCATAGAGGTTCTTGGCCTTCAGGGTGCCGTGGACCGTCATGATGTTGCTGCCGCAGGTGCTGCCGTAGACATCGATCTGGCCGCATATGTTCTTTGCGATGTACAGGGTTTCACCGTTGGCGCCGGCATCGATCGTGCTGGTGTACAACGAAACGGTGCTGCCGTTGTTCTTGAGACCGTAGGCGTTGTTGTTCTTGAACTTCAGATCGAGGAAGTTGATGCCGTTCATCACCGAGGTGCTGTACGGATCCGCGTACCAGTTTCCGCCAGCCTCGTCCTTGTCCACGAACCTGGAAGCCCAGGCCGTAGCAGCGGTGATCGTGCCGGTAGTGGTCAGGCTGATGTTGCTGGCCAGGTCCGAACCGGTGATCGTTCCGTTCAGGATGTCGGTCCCGGAAACGCTGTTATTCACGATGTCGGCGCTGTCCACGCAACCGGCCGCCTTGCAGGTCAGGTTGCCGTCGAACTGCAGGTCGCCGGAATGATACGCGTTACCGCCCGCGCTGAAGTAATGCTTGCGGCCGAGAGAACCGGTAACGCCAGTGATCTCGAAGCCCGAGTTGTGCGGCGTCGCCGCCGTATTGCCGAGGCTGAGAGTCACGACGGAGTTGCCGTCGCCACCGGTGGAAGTCTCGGTAATGCGGGCCGGGAACGAACCGGGGTTGTCGCCGGGATCCAGGAAGTCGATGTACTTGCCGTCGCCGATCTTCAGGATGTCGAGTTCGTTCCGGAAGTAACCAGAGTGTTCGTGATTCTTCTGGGCGACCAGGGAGTAGTCGGGGCTGATCACGCCAAGTTCAATCTTGATGCCGCTGCCGATCTTGACGACACCGAGGTCGGTAGCGCTGGCTGTCGTGATCTTGGAACCGGTGATCGGACCGCTGATGTCGGCGTTGACCACAGAACCGTCGCCGATGTCCTCGCTGACGACACAGCCGGTGCAGACGAGGTCATTGGCAGGACCGCCCTTGGTTGCGGACGCGGCCCAGTTGAAATCGACTTCACCGGTGCTGACACAGGCACCCGCGCACGTCAGCCCGATCGCGTCGCCGCCCTTGGAATTGGAGTTCGCGTAATTGACGCCCATGTCGGTGGAGCCGACACAGCCGGTACATGCGAGGCCACTGGCATCGCCGCCCTCGGTCGCTGAGGCCGCGTAATTGATCTGAACCTCGCTCGGGCCAACGCAGTCCACACAGGCCAAATCACTGGCAGCACCGTTCTTGGTGCCAGAGGCAGCGTAGGTGAAGGAAACTTCGCCGGCCTCGATGCAACCGGTTCCCATCGCCAGACAGTCGACGTTCGCCGCCGGACCGCCCTTTGTGGTGCCGAGCGCGTAGTTGAACGCGGCCTCGCCGTCGGCAACGCAGTTGACGCAGTTCAGGTCCGCAGCAGGGCCGCCCTTGGACGTACCAAGCGCGTAGTTGACGCTGAGCTGAGTATCGCCGACAGCGCCGGTTCCCAGTTTCGCCGAGGTAACGGCACCAGTGGCGAGGTCCGGGGTGGTGACCTGGCCGTCCTTGATGTTTCCGGTGTAAACCGAGTCGGTCGCCAATTTGTTGTTGGTGACCGACAGGTTCGCCAGGTCGTCCGTCTTCACCTCGCCATCGCCGATGTTCGCGGTGGTGATGGAGTTCGCGGTGATGTCGCCGGGAGCGCCGCCGGACACGCAACCATAGCAGTTGACGTCGGTGGCCGGACCGCCCTGCCTGTCGGATGCCGCGTAGTTGAACGCGACGTCGCTGACGCCGATGCAGCCAGTGCATATGACGTCCGTGGCAGCGCCCAGAAGCTCATCGGCCTGTTCCGCGTGCTCGGCCTGGATGGCGAAGCCCACGGAGGCAAGCGGAACCCTGGGCAGTTCAGGGTCGGTACCAACGGTGATCCCGAGATAGACGGCCGTCCTGTTGACGAATGCCGCCGACGGGCAGGAAATCGCCGTGTTGAACACGCCGCCCGTAACCGAAATCGGCGAGATGTTCTGACACAGGACGTTGCCTACCGTTACCGCATCGTACAGGACGAACTTCATCGAGTACGTTCCTGTAACGACTTCACCGCCCACGTTTCTCAGGACACCCTGAATGTTGATGTTGTGCGGGACAGCATCAAGCGCCAGCGCGTCGGGCATGAACAGTCCTGCACAAAGCACGACCGCCGCCACATACTTGAGAAGCGACTTCATCGGGTCACCTCCAGTCCAGATACCTGCGTTAGAACCACCTTCACACCGTCGGCCAAACCCGACAGCGACCCCCGAGACCAGTTTTTCGCCGTTTCTTGCCACCAGGCACGCATCATTTTCATAGTGATGCGTCCCCCCAAAAATCGGTACAGGTGCCTAAAAAACAACTTTTTCAAGCCCTTGCGCCGTTTCAAGCAGCACCAGCAAAAGCCGACCCCTTGCCAAAGGCTTATTTTAGCACTCTTCGTGCCATTCAACCACAAGGGTTTGTAAAAACCGGTTTTTTCCTGTTCGGGATGACCGGATTTCGGGTTCACTCCACAAAGGGAACCGTCGGTTGACATGAGGCCTCACACAAATCTATCCTGTCCCCGGATTTGGTTGCGAGGCTGACGATGACTTGCGGGTCTCAGGCGACGGCCTGGACGGGACTGACGTTACTCCTGGCGGCGACGTTGACGGTGGCCGGCGGGTGTGGTGGCGGGGACGAAGGGAACGGCGCGACACCGAAAGGCGGGAAAACAGCTGTCGCCTCGAAGGAAAAACCCGGAGCACGCAAAGGTGGAGGAGAGGCGGCGACCCCGGCCGAAGCCAGGAAGCCGGATCCAACTGCGGATAAGGCCGGAAAAGCTGATGCGCCAACCGATTCGCAGGCAGTGGGCGGCTCGACTCCAGGCGCCAGCCAGCCCGTCAACCCGACGGCCGCTGGAAAACCGACCATGAACGCCGAGCCAGGACAGCCCGACAACGCTGCGGCCGCTGGAAAACCGACCGTCAACGCCGAGCCAGCCCGGCCAGCTGCGAAGGTTGAATCGACACGCCCGCCGCTGGCCGACCCGAGACTTATCCTGACGCTGGCCGACGTAACCGCCATCGCGGGACCGAAGGCCAGGATGAAGAGGGCCGCGCTCGCCGGAATGCCTCGGACCGAAGATTCCGATTCAATAATGTTCGTGCCCGAGAAGGGCGACTCTTTCGGCTTCGCGCTTCAGTTTTTCAGGACAAGGAACGCCCAGGAAACCAAGAAACGTTACGAGGCGCTGCAGGCTTCGTATCCGAACAGCCAGGAGATATCTCCGGTCTCGGGAAAGACCTTCTTCTCATACTGGGACGAGGTAATGCACATCGCTTTCGTCAACCCGGCGAAAAACATGGTCGTGGTGGTTTCGTGCGGAAGAAGCTTCTGCGACAGCAACAAGCTGATGGAATTGTCCCAGACCGTATCCGATCGACTCAAGTAGGATCCGGGGCGCCTGCCTCGAACGCTCTGACCAGGCGCGCCGCGAGCATCGTATTCCTGACCTCCTCGCGATGATTTGATAACGCCATCCTGATCGCCCTGCCGCTTCCGACAAGTACGACCAGCTTTCTTCCCCTGGTCAGTGCGGTGTACAGAAGGTTCCTGCGCAGCATCACGAAATGCTGATCATGCAGGCACGTCACGACCGCCGGAAATTCGCTGCCCTGCGCCTTGTGAACCGTCACCGCGGAGGCCGCCGAAAGGTCTTCCTGATCCTCGGGTTTGAAAAACACGTCCCGGCCCTCGAAAGCAACGGAAATGGAGCCGTTGTCCATGGTTCCGGACACGATCCCTATGTCTCCGTTGAAGACTTCAAGATCGTAATTGTTCCTGTTATGGATCACTCGATCTCCAGGCACGAAACGCGGGCCATCGTCTCCGTCGGATTGATCCGTCAGGTTCAGACGTCGTCGAACCGACTCGTTCAGCGCGTCGGTCCCGCATGATCCCTTTTTCATGGGCGCCAGAATCTGAATATCCCGCGACGGATCAAGTCCAAACCTGGCCGGAATCCGGTCGCAGACCAGGGCAATCACCATCTCGGCGGCCGCGGCCGGGTCCTCCCTTAACACCAGGTGAAACTCCCCTGGGTCGACGTCTGACGAACGGTCCGAACAAGGCATTTCTCCTGCCAGCACGGCGTGGGCCGCACGCACGATCGAACTGCCCGCCCCCTGGCGAAAGACCTCGGTCAGGCGGGCCACCGGCACCCGCCCGGATTGAATGAGTTGTCGGAATGGGTCCCCCGCTCCGACAGGCGGGAGCTGGTCCGCGTCGCCGACCAGGGTCAGTCTGCACCCCGGGCGTATGGCCTCGACCAGCATCGCGAACATCTCCATGTCGATCATCGAGGACTCGTCGACGACAACCCAGTCCGCCTCGATTGGATTGGAGGAACAGCGGGCGAACGAGTCGGTCGCGGGGTTGTACTCGAGCAGGCGGTGGAGGGTCACGGCCTCATGGCCGGAACTCTCCCGCATCCTCATCGCCGCTCGGCCGGTCGGAGCGGCCAGCGCCAGTCTCAGCCCGGAATCCCTGCAAAGCCCCATAAGGAAGGATACGACCGTGGTCTTCCCGGTGCCGGGACCTCCAGTCAGTACCGATACCGGCGAGGACATCAACCTGTCGATCGCCAGAAGCTGGGATGGTGCGAGCACGCCGGGATCCCTGCCGGACAAGGGCACAACCGGACGGCATCGCGAGCGTGCCAGCATCGCAACCTGCCTGGCGGCGGCAAGTTCCTGAACACGGGCTTCTCTGCGGTAGACGACGGTCTCTCCCCCGAGACTGTCTGCTACCAGGCTTCCCCCGGCCAGCAATGACTCCAGGGATCGATGGAGAGTATCGGGTGGAACCCCTGTCAGGGCGGCGGCGGTCTCGATCAATCTCGACTCGTCAAGAAACAGATGCCCCTGGGCGGCCGAAGACGACAACGAGTACTCAAGAGCCGCCTCAAGTCGCGCGGGGGCATCGGATGCAATGCCTGTCGCCAGCGCAATCCTGTCGGCGGACCTGAAACCAAAGCCTCGAAGAAAGCGTTGAAGATCCCATGGATTCGCGGCGACTCTCGCGGGGGCCGATTCGCCCCAGACGGAGGTGATTCTTGCGGCCTGGGCCGGCGTCAATCCCATCTCGCCAAGCAGTATGGCGGCCTCTCGCAGCGAGGTGCCTCGCTTCCACGCTTCATGAATGGCGGCGGCCCTCCCCATTCCGATTCCGCGACACCGGATCAAAGTCGCCGGGCCTTCGTCGAGAGCCGCTCTGAGGCCTTCTCCAAAGTGCTGGTGAAGACGCTTCGCAAGAACAGGTCCAATACCCTCTATACGGCCCGAAGAAAGAAAGGCCACCAGTCCCCGACCCGTTTCGGGCGGCACCACCATGCCGGACAGGAAGCGGAACTGACGTCCAAACCTTGGATGGTTCTGGAAATCCCCGTTGAGCCTGACGTTGAACCCGACCTGGACATCGGACAGACCGCCGACCGCCACCACCTGCCGTCCGGCCATTTCCACCGGCTCCGAGACCCTGACATCGAAGACCTGGAAGCCACGGCCCTCATCGCCAAATCGCAGTCGAGACACTTCTCCGACAAGGGTGATCAATCCTTCCGCCATCCGAAAGCCAGAGTCGCATTATATCCCGTATTTCCGCATCGAAACGCGGGGCCGATGTAAGATATGGACACGCGGGCTGCTTTGCATTAATTCAGGGCCGTCGCATGGGCCATGGCGGCCGACTCAGGTGAAAGAATGAACAGGCTTAGGGTGCTTTCGTTGTTCTTCCTGGCTGCAGCGTTCTGGCAGGGTTCCGCTGCCGCGCAACCGCTTCCGATGGTCTACGAGGCCGTGACGCTTGCCTCGCCTCCGGGCTCGAACCAGACCGTGACAGCCGTGGTCCCCAGATCGATCGCATTGTCATTCCCCCGCGACGGGACGCCCGACGAGCAGACCGTGATGACCATCTTCGACCGCATGAGAACCAGATTTCCCGCGGCCTACGGATCTACCACGATCGCGATCCACGGATCGCCGAGAACCTCGGTGACGATAACGCTGGACCAGTCCCGCAAAGAAAACTGGCCGCTGGTCCTTGCCGAACTGTATTACACGCTGAAATCCATGGGATTCGGTGAGATCCGCGCGCCCCTTTTTCTCAACGAGCCCCTCGGGCCGCTGTCGATCGACGCAATCGTCATGTTGCCGGCGCAGCCCTGGTTCAGGGCGACCGGCCCGGACTCGCCTGGAACCGCGCTGGTGATCATCGACGATGGCCGGATGATGACCGCCGGGGCATTCCGGCGCGGCCTTGCGGATGGCACCCCTGAGATCGTGGCCCTGATAGCGGCCGGAATGAAGTCTCCGGACGAGGTGGTGCGACTGGCGGCGACCAGGGCACTGGCCCTGACCAGGGCTCCGGTTCTCCATTCCGAGGCACCGGCGCTGCTGAAGGACGGTTCCACCGCGATCCGCAGGACCATGCTCGATCTGGCCGCCAGGGGAATGACGGCAGTGCCGGATCAGGATCTTGTCAGGGTCGCGGACTCGGATCCCGAGCCGGAACTGCGCCTGATGGCCGCCAGAATACTGTCGACCCGCGGCAATCATGCTTACGACCACGTCCTCGAACTCTCAAACCTTCAGAGTTCAGATCCTGCGGTCGTGCTCGCTTCGTTGCGCCGACTGGGTCAATCCGGCCGGGCGGACATGGCGCCGGCTGTTGCCAGGACGCTCTGGTCCGGCAATGCCGAGGTTCGCAAGCTTGCGGTCCGGGTGCTTGCCAGGCTGGGATCCGCCGAGGCGATGAGCCGTGCGCTGGCCTCCGGGAATGTGCCGTCGGATGTTGCAGAGGCGCTGGCCATCGAAACGGTCAATCTTTGTCCGATGGACCCCACGGCACTTGGCTGGCTTGCCGGCCGGGGAGGGACGGAATCGGCGGCCAGGGCGCTGGCGACAGCGTGCGACCCGTCCCTGGTGAACCATCCGGCCACGTGCGGTCAAGCCGCACCGCCGTTGAAGATACTGGCGACAGTCACCGCAAGGGACGAACAGCCGCTCAGAAAAAGGGCCGTGGAGTGCCTCGGCAATTCAGCGGATCCAGCGGCACTGGACGTTCTGGTGCCGCTGCTGCCGGATGCCGTGGTAGGCGCCGACGCGTCCAGCGCGGCGTCCAGCGTCATGGCGAGACAACCGCAATCCAGCCTGGTCGCGATTTCGACGTCCGCGCAGGGAAAGGACAGGACGCGCCGGCTTCTGGCGCTTCAGGCCATGTCCCTGCTCCCCCCTGGTTCATTCGAGCCCTTCGCGCTGACGGCGCTCAAAGGACTGATGAAGGATCCGGACCAGGACATCCGGAGGGCCGCCACCAACGCCCTGGCGGTCTCGGGCGACCCATCCGTGTGCGAGGCGATGCTTGGCGGCATCGATGACCAGGACGAAGGAATTCGTCGCGCGGCAGTCCTGGCCGCGGCAGGACTGTCCGGACCGGCTGCCGAGGCCGTGATTAGAAAATCGCTTGAGGACATGTCCACCAGCGTCCGGATAGCGGGGCTGGACGTGCTGACGCGACGCCAGGTCCCGGAAACCAGGGCGCGCATCCGGATTCTGGCGGGCAACGCGAGACCCGAGGTCAGAAGGCTGGCGGTGCGTGCCTGGTTGAATTCGCTGGCGCCTTCGGAAGAAGCACTGATCTTCCCGTTCGTGTCGTCGCTGCTCTACGACAGCGACGAAGAAGTTCGAGTGGTTGCCGTGACCGCCCTGAGTGACATGAACGATACGCAGACCGCGAACGCCGTCGGCGCGCTCGTGATAGACCAGTCGCCCCGGGTTCGGGAGGCTGTGGCATTCGTGCTGGGCAGGATGAGAACCGATGCGGCGCTCGGGTATTTACGAAGACTCTCATCCGATCAGGACGCGACGGTGCGTCTCGCGGTCGTTAATGCACTGGGTCGCTTCGGCTCCGATCAGTCGGGCCCCATCCTGAAAGACATGCTGGGCAGGGAGAGCGATGACGGGATCCGGACGGCGATCGGTGAACTGCTGGCCCGATGAATCTAGAAAAACGCGTATCCGAACCCGATATCGGTGAAGAAGGGGAAGTTCAGATCGGTCAGTCCGCCACTCGATGCGAAGTACCCTGAAAAACCAACCTGAATCGTCATGAAGACCGATCTGGACAGAAACACGTTCACCCCGACGGCCGCCGTGCCGCCGAACAGGAAAGAGGGGTCCCTGACGTCGGACGAGAGGCACAGATCGGGGTCATCCGGCCACAGTTTGCACCTGGGATCGGTGCTGGACCTGAATCCGCTGAGGTAATCCATCTCGAACCCGAAGTGGGTGTAGGCCCTTCCCCACGAGAAAACCGCTGAATAGCCAACGCCCATCGCGACCCTGATACTCCAGAAATTGTCGAGCAGGTCGCCATATCTGTCCTCTAGGGAATTGTAGACGTTGACCTTCATGAACGTATCCAGGCCGGGCTGGATCTGGTAGGCCAGTCCGGCGGACAGCCCGAGGTTGTGAAAACCTGTCCTGGTGGTCCCGTCCGTACCGAAAATGCTGTATGAAAATGACGTGTCCAGAAATAGCCGCGGCAGGCGGCGCAGGGTGTCGGTTCGGGATGGCAGATCAGCGCAGGCCAGCCAGGCGGACACCGCGGCGGACGCCGAGTCCGGCCCACGCCACAACCTTGAATCCCGGCTGACGTCAATCCTGTCGCCGGCCGCCACACCCTTTTCGAAAACCCGGGTTTCGAGAAGAACTTCCCCTTCCGGAGATGGCGCCAGATACATGTAGACCAGGGCGTCCGCACCAATCGAATCCAGAAAACCCGCCATGCGTTCCGTGGTCTCGAGGGGATTCTCCCGGATCGTCGACTCCACGAAATCCAGCGCGGCGGCCCTCAGGGCGCCTTCCTCCCTGGCGGGGAACCAGCCGCTTCGAAAACGCCTCGACGGATCGTGAAGGAACACGTTCTTCAGCGCGATGTGGGCGAGATCGGGTTTTCCGGTCTCGAGCCGGCACAACCCCAGATAAAGATAAAGTTCCGAAACAAGCTCAGGGTTCAACGCGTCGAGCCACGACGCCCTGGCCATGTCGATTGCGGACTCAAGGATCCCGATCGCCTGTTCGAGCCTTATCGCCCTGTAGTGCTCGATTCCCAGGTGGAGCATGCCGCGGATGACGAAGTCCTGATCGGCATTCTGAGACGTTTCCGAGCGAGCCGCATCCAGCAGCATCAACTCGGGTTCGGCGGCCAGCGTTGAAAGCGCCGCGACCATCGCGGAACCGGTCTCACCACTATCCGCGTATTCCGGCACTTCATCGACAAACAGGGATTCCGGATCGACCCTGAAATCCCTCGGCCCCGCCACGACGACACGCCTGACCGGCCAGTCGACCGCCGCGGCGGCCACGGGTGTCATCACAAAACCGATGGCGATCAGAAAGACCGCCGCGCGGTATCTCCGATTCGTCATCTGTTCTCCACGGCGACCCCGGATGAAATCGCCAGTTCTCCGTGTACCAGCGGGTCGTCGCATGCGAGCAGGTCCGCTCCGACCTCGTCCCAGGTCCTGACCCTCCTGAACTTGACCACGGGCGCCGTCTCGCGGTCTCCGTCCTCGACGACCAGCGTACCTTCCAGATAGTCGTCCTGCTCCTGCCCCAGAAGCTGAGTCGAGGCTATGTAATCAAGAGACGCTATGACGAAACGCGTGGCGGCGGAGCCTGGGCAGTCGCCGTTCTCCCTGAAGGCGAAGCTGACCTCAAGACCTTCGACGGTTCCTCCCTCGATGTAGCGGCACTGGCACATGTCCGGAGCCGGGATGATGAAGCGGTCCTCTGAAAACACCGACACTATCCCGGTCACGTCGGGACCATACTGGGCAAGGACCAGCCTGACCCACGCGCCCTGCTCGAAACCGGGCGCCCCCTCGATCGATACCGGCAGTTCGGACTGGAATACACCCGAGGCCATGCGGCTGGAATCACATGAGAGCATCAAAGGGAATACGAAAGCGGCCAGCAGCAGGACGATCGGCCTGAGGCCGGAAGACGAAATCCGCATCATCCAACCCCGCCAGAGGTCAGTCACGATCCGGGCCGGTCGACGGACGCGGCCGGACCGACATCATCCCCGCCCTCGACCTCCTCGGCCTCAAGCGTTTCAACATCCGGGTCGCACGGCGACATGGAATCCTCAAGTACGGGCCGAGGCTTGCCGGTCGTCACCAGACACAGCCGATCCTCGGCCAGATCGAGCTGCATCTGGGTGATCAGCCATGCGCGGCGGTTGTGCTCGGCCTTGCGAACCGCGACACGACGCATCTCGTCGTTCTCTGCAAGCCGCCGGCGGCAGTCCTCGAGCTCGGCTCTAAGCAACCTGATATCGCCGGCCTGGGCATCGTCAGCCGGCGCCACCGTGGTGGCGACGGCCTTGGCCGGCCGCTCGGCTTCACGCTGTTGAAGAAGAGCCGACAACCTTTCGTTGTCGGCCTTCAGGCGGGAATTCTCGGACTTGAGATGTGCCTCAAGCGCCTTCGCGGACGATTCCAGCAGCCTGGCGGCCTCGACGTCCCTGCGGGCGGCCTCGATCTCGGTGGCAACACCCGCGCACCGCTGTTCATAAAACGCGGCCGCCTTCTCGGCGTTTGTTTTCGATTCATTCAGCCGCGCGACGTCGCGGCGGAGTTCCTGCACCTGACGCTCCAGCGCCGCGGCAGACTCCGTGGCATCGTTCCCGGCCTGCTCGGCAGCCGCCGCCTTCTTCATGGCTGAGGCAAGATCGGCCTCGGCCTTCTTGACACGGGCGCCGGCACGCTCCAGTTCGGAGCGCAGTTCCTGGATTTCCTTGTTGCCGAAAAGACTCACGGATGACCTCAAAAGCGCCAAAACCTGATAAAGGCCCGGCGATCAGGAAAAAATCACAGTTCAACAACGTCGAAGGAGCCCGAACCAAGATCGACGCGATACTCGAGCCGCTTGAAAACGGCGTTGTCCTCGTCGGGCACGACCACCGGAACGACCAGCGAGCCGAGGTCCGTGGAATCGATCTGAATCCAGGCCGCGATGATTACCTTGTCGCCGGCCTGGGCCAGATGAGCCGCCGCCCCGTTTATCTGCACAGTGCCCGATCCACGTTTGCCGGGAATGCAGTATGTGGAAAACCGCGCCCCGTTCGTCACGTTCCAGACCTCGACTTCCTCAAGCGGCTTTACGCCCGCCGCATCCAGCAGAACGCGGTCTATCGTGATCGAACCGACATAATCAACGTCCGCATCGGTCACGGTCGCCCTGTGAATTTTCGCCCTCAGGAACCTTCTGGACAACATGATTGCCTCCCCGGGTCAATCTGTCGCGGGAATGCTAGCCGATTAACGATTGTAAGTACAGAACCTTATATGATAGACGACGTTGCTATCGTGCGCGGTGATCGGTACAATACGCACAGTTTGAATGCGCAAAGGGTCTTTGTGCCCGTAGGTTTTCGACCATGACTCGATATCTGGCCACGTTTTTGACGGTGCCGGCCCTCTTGATCACCTCCGGTTGCGGCGATGCTCCT
>JAGOFO010000236.1 GCA_017997155.1 Myxococcota bacterium | reverse complement strand
CCTCGGAGATCCTGGAACTGGCGGACACCGGCGTTCTGGCGAACATCGCGCCGTGGGTCTCGGTCGAATACAAGCCGATCCCGATTCTGACGCTGGTGCCTTCGGTCAGGGCGGACATCAACGTTGGAACCTGGAAGGCGTGGAGCATCGACCCCAGACTCAGCATGACGATCGACGCGATTCCGGACAAACTGAACTTCCGGGTCGCGGGTGGCATGTACAGCCAGCCGCCAGCCTCGTTCACACTGATCGAGGGGTATGGCAACCCGAACCTGGCGTCGGAAAACGGCGCTCATGCCCTGGCCGGTTTCAAGTACAACCCGATCGACCGACTGACGCTGGACTTCAACGGCTTCTTCAAATACTTCTGGAACCGCGCGCAGGTGTCGGACGACGCGACGCTGCGCTACGACAACGGTGGTCTGGGAAGGGCCTACGGCTTTGACCTGCTGCTGCGCATGAACCCCAGCGAGCGTGTTCCACTGACCGGATGGATCGCATACACATACGTCAGATCCGAGATCTACGACGACGGAATCGGCGGATGGAGACCATCGGACTTCCAGCAGAGCCACAACCTGAACATCGCGCTGAGTTACAAGGCGCCGAAAAACTGGACGATCGGCGCGCGCTTCAGGCTTACATCGGGCTACCCATACACTCGATACGATGGATACGTGTACGACGCCGACAACGACAAGTACATCGGGGTACCGTCAAAGGACACGAACTCGGCGACACTGCCACTGTTCCATCAGCTCGACATCCGCGTCGACAAGGAATGGATCTTCAAGGCGTGGAGGCTGGGGTTGTACCTGGAAGTTCAGAACGTGTACTACCACAAGAACCCGGAAGGCATCGTCTACAACTACGACTTCTCGAAGATGGGATACCTGTCAGCCCTGCCCATCCTGCCAGTCCTGGGGATCAAGGGATCTTTCTGACGTGTCAGGAGGCCACTGCCTGAAGATACGGAGGCAGGGGTAATCCCAGACAGTACGCGATGGCCCTGAGCATCTCGGCCTCAACCAGCGTAACATGACGATCGCTCATGATGCAGTCGGACACGGCCAGCATGGTCTGGCGACGAATCCGCATCGGCGCCGTGGAAAGACTGTTGAAGGCAGCGTCGAGCCTTTCCAGGCCCGGATTGCCCATCGAAGGAACACCGGAAGGCAGACGGCCGCCAAACAACACCTTCATTCCGGCTTCATACGCGGCGACCGCGGCGACATCGGTATCGTTTCCGGCACGCGCGACCGCCGACAGCATCGCCGCCGCGTCGGAAAGGAACCTTCTGTTCGACATCGCGTTGACCCCGACCGACGGCTTCTCGAAGGCCTCGAACAGACGGTACTCGACGACCTTCTGCAGACAGAACTCGAACAGGGTTACCCGATTGTCGGCCCGGGCCAGGGATGCAACCGTCTTCGAGTAGGAAACGTACTGGACGGGAGACATCCGACGCATCGCGGGCAGGGAAAGATCGACGATCGGCAGCAGCAGTTGACGTTCGAGGCCGGCCACATCGGCGGCCAGCAACTCGGTCTGCCGGGCGAGCGCCTCTGAAAACTGTGTCGAGATGGCCTCGATCTGACGCTGGCGGGTCGACGGATCCTTGTCGAGCATCATCGCGGACACCACCGCGCACGCGCCAAGCGGATCCTCGATCTCGTCGCGGATACGAGGTGGAATCATCGAGATCAAAGCGGAACCGGCCTGAACATGCTCAAACGTCAGCGTGCCGATTCCCGATACCGCCTGGGCCCCGGTCAGCGCCGGAAACCCGGACTGCCCCGCGAATCCGGACACGCCGGCCGTCCCGGCATCTCCTTCAGCGACGGACGGCCGCGACACGTCGCCGTCGAATGACGGATCGAGTTGCTTGATACGCTGGTTCAGAGGCGGATGTGTCGCGAACATCGATCCGAAGAACGACACGACATCCGAGGCACCGAAGAACATGTGTCTCATCTCGCGGGCCGCCGGCGCGCGCATCACGCTGCCGACAGGATAACCGGCGATACGCTTGAGGGCGTTGGCCAGTCCCGCCGGATTGCGGGTGAATTGCACTGCGCTGGCGTCGGCAAGGTACTCACGCTGTCTGGACACCGCGCTCTGGATGATACGGCCGACGAAGGCGCCACCGTAGCCAATCACCAGAAGAGCCAGCCCGGCCAGCAGGATCACCGCATAGCCATTACCGCCCTTGGAGTTGCGGGACGGGCGGACATGCAGGGCCCAGTAGCCGATGGTCGCCAGAACCATGATTCCGGAAATCATGGCCACCAGCTTCAGGTTCAAACGCATGTCGCCATTCAGGACGTGCCCGAACTCATGGGCAACGACCCCCTGGAGCTCGTCGCGGGTCAGTTGCTTCATCGCCCCGGCCGTGACTGCCACCGCCGCGTCCGAAGGCGACCAGCCTGCCGCAAAGGCGTTGATACCGGCCTCGCCGGGAAGGATGAACACCGACGGAACCGGAACGCCGGAAGCGATGGCGACCTCCTCGACGACGTTCATCAAGCGGCGTTCATCCGGGTCCCGACTGGTGCTGGACACCTCGACGCCGCCCAGACTCTGGGCTATGAACGCTCCGCCTTTCCGCAGTGCGGCCAGTTTCATCAGTGCCGCGCTGCCGACAGCCAGGATCACCACCAATGTCACTGTGAAGAAGATACTCGGGCGCCACCACTGCCAGACGATCTGTTCCGGAGCCTCGACATCGCCGGGCGGCCCGATGAAGAAACTGAGGGCCAGGGCGGCGACATAGACGGCCAGAATGATGAACACGACTGCCAGGATGAAAAGGACGACCAGTCGTCCACTTTTCTTGCGGGCCATGTCCTGCTGGGCGAAGAAGTCCATGAATATTCCATGCGGCAAGAGTTGGAGACGTCAGTTGAACGAGACCCTGGGTGCCTTGCGCTCCTCGGCCGATTCGGTCGATTCAAGCAGTTCCGCCGGCCCGAAATTGAACATGCCCGCGATGATGTTCGTCGGGAACTTCTCGCGGCCGGTGTTGTACACCGTGACCGAGTCGTTGTATGCCTGACGGGCGAACGCGATCTTGTTCTCGGTGGATGTCAGTTCCTCTTGAATCGCCAGCATATTCTGGTTCGCCTTCAAGTCGGGGTATGCCTCGGCGACGGCCATCAGTCTGCCGAGCGCGCCGGTAAGTGCGGTTTCGGCGCCACCGAGGGCCTTCATCGCCGACGGGTCTCCCGGATTGGCAGCAGCTGCCTTGCCCGCCGCCATTGCAACGTTCCTGGCCTGAATAACGGCCTCCATCGTGCCGCGTTCATGCTCCATGTAACCT
>JAGOFO010000047.1 GCA_017997155.1 Myxococcota bacterium | reverse complement strand
CCGAACGCCGCCGCATCGCGTGGAACGGCGTCATGGCCGCGACGCTGAAGATCTCGCGCGGCCACGACGAATGGGACGTTGGACTGAAACTTTCGTCGGTGGGCGTGCCGTTCATGGACGAGGAGGCTCTGGACACGGCCCGCAGGTATGCGATCGAACAGCTTGAAGAGATGCACCCGGACGCGTCGCGACGCGTGATCGAGGACACGCTGGTCTCGTCGCTGCGCTCGTATGTCAGGCGCATCACCGAGCACAAGGTGGTTGTGCTGCCCTTCATCGAGGTAATCGGCGAGTGATTCCGGACACCATTACGCTCAAACCGATGCGACTGGTGGACATCCCCGCGATCGTGCGACTTGAACAGGTCTGCTTCCCGGACGACCCCTGGCCTTTCGAGGCGTTCGAGCACGAAATCATCAACGACTATTCGGAACCGCTGATCGCCCGCGACCGTGAAGGCCGGATAGTCGGATACATGATTACGTGGTTCATGGGCCCCGAGGCCCACACGGCCAACATCGCGGTGGACCCGGCCATGCGCGGCCACGGAATCGGACGGGCCATGATGCAGGCGGCCATCGACAAGGCCCGTGACTCCGGAGCCGAGGAGATGGTCCTGGAAGTCCGCACCACGAACTCCCCGGCCATCTCGCTGTACAAGTCTCTGGGGTTTGTTCCGATATACGTCCGCAAGAACTACTACAGCAGCGGCGAGGACGCCGTGGTGATGACGCTGGTGCTTTAGATTCGCGACTATTTCCGCCGCAATCCCGACCACAACGCCGCTGTTCGCACCAGAACAGCCTAATTTTCTTGAACAAGCGGAATGTTTCGGCTAGAATGCAGCCTGATTGCACTTTAGCCGAGCGTAAACATGTACTACGCACGAACACTCGAAAACCATTTGAAAAAAATCTCCGAGCAGTTCCGCGTGATGCTCGTCACTGGTCCACGGCAGGTCGGCAAGACAACACTGCTGCGACAGCTTGGCACCCCGGATCGACGATTCGTGACGCTCGATGATCCCACGACGCTGCAACTCGCCCGGCAGGAGCCCGGTCTGTTCTTTCAGCGTTTTCCCCCGCCGATCACGATTGACGAAATCCAGTACGCGCCTGGCCTCCTGACGTACATAAAGGTCTTTGTCGATCAGGATCAAACGCCGGGACGGTTCTGGTTGACCGGTTCACAACAGTTTCAGTTGATGAAGGGCGTATCCGAGTCACTTGCCGGACGAATCGCCATCACGAACCTGCTGGGGTTTTCGGCCGCCGAAGCTGATGGGCGTGGCCCCGAGGCACGACCCTTCATTCCCGGCGAGCCCGAATACGAACAGCGGCTGAAAGGGGTGACAGGCCCCGATTTGATGGACTTGTACCGCCGGATTCACAGAGGTTCAATGCCTGAGATGATATTGAACCCCGAACTGAATTCGGCAGTCTGGTTCGGGTCGTATGTCCAGACGTACATCCAACGCGACGTGCGGGACCTGGCCAGGGTTGGCGACGAACTGGCATTTCTGCGATTCCTGCGTGCCGCGGCGGCCAGGACGGGCACACTCCTGAACCTGGCCGACCTTGCCCGGGATACGGACATAGCTCCCAACACTGCCAAAAACTGGCTGTCAATCCTGGTGACCTCCGGGATTGTCCATCTGATGGAACCCTGGTTCCAGAACCGGGCCAAGCGCATGGTGAAGGCTCCCAAGCTGTACTTCCTGGACACCGGACTGGCATCGTACCTGACGGACTGGCCCACGCCACAGACGCTGGAAACGGGAGCGATGAGTGGGGCCATGCTTGAAACCTGGGTCGTGTCCGAATTGCTGAAGTCGTTCTGGCATAACGGCCACAGGGCGCCGCTGTACTACCTCCGCAACAGGGACGGAGCGGAGATCGATATTCTCATCCAGCAGGGCGACACCCTGATACCGCTCGAAATCAAGAAGACGTCCAACCCGGGACGCGATGACATCCGTCACTTCCACCATGTGGAAAAACTGGGGATGAAGGCAGGACCGGGCGGTGTTTTATGCCTTGCCCGCCAAGCCATGCCAATAACCGATAGATTCTGGTCAATTCCGATAACGGCAATCTGAGCGGACACCCTTGATTGAACACCCTGGAAGGCGCGGTACCGTCACCCGATGCGGTCGCCGGGTTTCACGTCGCGGTCGAAGGTGGCCAGACCAAGGCCGGGGATTTCGCCGGCCGCCAGAAGCATGCCTTCGGACAGGCCGAACTTCATCTGGCGGGGCTTCAGGTTGGCGACGACGATGATCTTTTTGCCGATGATGTCGGACGGTTCATAGGCCTTCTTGATGCCCGCGAAGATCTGGCGCAGGCGTCCCTCGCCAAGATCGACCAGCAGGCGAATCAGCTTGTCGGCTTCCGGCACCTTTTCGGCATGACGGACGATAGCCACGCGCAGGTCGACCTTCACGAAGTCGTCGATCGTGATTTCGTCAGCGATCGGCTTCATTTCGGGGCGTATCGGAGCCACGACCAGGTCGGCCGGTGAAACGGCGGGCGAATTGTCATCCTCTGACACGCCGAAGCCTTGGCGGAGGCGGTTCGCCCCTACACCTGTCCCTGACCCTGTCGCGGAAGGGCGAATGTCATTCGCCCCTACGGGCCCCTGGGACCCACCATTCTCGCCTTTCGCGGCCTCGCCACCCTCTTCCTTCGCGACGACCCTGGCCCATGTGTCCTTCAGGCCGACCGTGCGGTTGAAGACCAGCGAGCCCGGCCTGGAATCCTTTGAATCCACGCAGAAATAGCCGACGCGCTCGAACTGGACGCGGTCCCCGGGCTTCAGCGCGGCCATGGCCGGCTCAAGCCTAGCGCCCTTCACGACAACCAGCGATTCCGGGTTCAGATAATCGATGTATGAAGTGCCTTCGGGCATGTCGCCAAGGTTCTCGATGGTGAACAGCTTGTCGTACAACCGCACCTCGGCCGGAACCGCCTGCGACGCCGACACCCAGTGCAGCGTGCCCTTCACCTTGCGACCGTCGGGCGAAACCCCGCCCTTCGATTCCGGGTCCCAGTTGCATCGCAGTTCGACCACGCGCCCGTCCGCATCCTTCACGACGGACTCGCACTTCAACAGGCACGCGTATCGCAGACGCACCTCGGTGCCGGGGCTCAGGCGGAACCACTTCTTCGGCGGAACCTCCATGAAATCCTCGCGTTCGATGAAGATCTCACGCGTCAGCGCGATCTTCCGCGTGCCCAGCGCCGGATCCTCGGGCGAAAGGGGCGCGTCGAACTCGGTCACCTGGTCTTCCGGCATGTTCTGAATAACGACCTTCAAGGGATCCAGAACGGCCATGTACCTGGGCACCCGGGCGTTCAAGTCCTCGCGGACCGTGTGCTCCAGCAGTGCCAGGTCGACCATGCTGTCCTTCTTCGCGACACCGATGCGGTCCGCGAAGGCGCGGATCGATTCCGGGGTGTAGCCGCGACGCCGCAACCCGCAGATGGTCGGCATGCGTGGGTCGTCCCATCCGTCGACCAGCTTCTTCTGGACCAGTTCCAGCAACTTGCGCTTGGACATAACCGTATACGTAAGATTCAGGCGCGCGAATTCAATCTGACGCGACGGATAGGCGCCAACCGCCTGGATGAACCATTCGTAAAGCGGGCGGTGCGACTCGAATTCCAGCGTGCAGAGCGAATACGTGATTCGCTCGGACGCGTCCGACAGGGGATGCGCGAAGTCATACATCGGGTAGATGCACCACTTGTCGCCCGTCCGGTGATGATGCGCCCGGCGGATGCGGTACATCGTCGGGTCGCGCATGTTCATGTTCTGGGATTCGAGATCGATCTTCGCGCGCAGCACCATCGCGCCGTCCGGGAACTCACCGGCGCGCATGCGGCGGAACAGGTCCATGCTTTCCGACACCGGCCGGTCGCGATACTTCGTGGGACGACCCTTGCGGTAGAAATCGCCCTTGAATTCACGCAGTTCCTCTTCCGTGGATTCGTCGACGTATGCCAGGCCCTTTGTGATCAACAACTCGGCGTATTCATACAACTTTTCAAAGTAGTCCGACGCATAGAACATATCGGCCCACTGAAAACCGAGCCACGTGATGTCTTCCTTGATGGAGTCGACGTACTCGACGTCTTCCTTGGTCGGGTTCGTGTCGTCGAAACGCAGGTTGCACGTTCCGCCGTACTTTTGCGCGTTTCCGAAATCGACGCAGATGGCCTTGGCGTGCCCGATGTGAAGGTATCCGTTGGGCTCGGGAGGAAATCGCGTGGCAACGCGGCCATCGTTCTTCCCGGTCCGCAGGTCGTCTTCGATGATCTCCTCGATGAAGTTCAGCGGACGGGCGCCGCTGGCATTTGTTTCAACAGTTTCAATACCTTTTGTGTCGTCGGGCATACCGATTCCCCCTGGTTGGATGTCAGGAAAACTCACGCGTGAATTGTACGCCGGGACCATCGTGATGCAACGGGGAATGATCGAAGACCGGCGCGCGTTATTCGGCCGCTTCGACACCGAGCATGGCGCGGAGGGACTCGAGGTACTTGGGATGAAGATCCGGGCCGGGGCAAAGGCTGCGGTTGTAGTCCAAATCGACCAGAGAAGAGTCGTTGTAGTGCCCCTCGGTCATCAGGTATCCAAGCCAGCCCTGGGCGAACAGAACCATCGGATTGGACAGTCCCGCCTGGGTCATGATGTCCGTCAGGTCCTTGGAGAACGACGGGAACATCTCGCCGGGAGCGGTCACAAAGGACAGATCGCCGAGTTTGACAAGCGAATACCGCATGTAAATCCTGCAGGCCTCGTCGGACGCCTGGCAGGTGGGGAAAGGCAGCGGGACAAGCTGGAGCGCGAGCATCAGGAAGTCGTTGTAGGGGTGGAAATAGACCATGTCGTGCATCACATCGACGCCGGTCTCGGCAAGCGGGGTCAGGGTTTCCATGACACCGCGCGCCGCGTCCGCCACCATCAGGCCGGTGCAGGTCGCCTTCATGTAACCCGGGCCATCCTCGAGACCCGCGGGGCGATCGCCTTCGGGGAAGAATTCCTGGTCGAGGCCGCAGGTGTCCGGACGGATTGGGTAGGTATCACCCAGAGAACCGTTCAGGAATATGGCCTTGCCGCCAACGTCGCGTTCCATCGCGAAGCGGAAGGTTCCCGGGTAGTCCGAGGAAATCATCAGGTACTCGTCGCTGTAGGTCGTCGGGTGCGCCGCCCACCTGGTCAAGGTGAACTTCACCTCGGGGGTTTCACCGGGACGATCACCCTTGATGACAAGCAGTTTGCTGTCCAGGTTGTCCGGGTCGCCCGTGTAGTTCTGCACGAAGTCGGTCATGCCCCAGCTGAGCTGGATGTCCTCGAGGTCGGCGACAGCGGCGCGGCACGCCTCGGCAATACTCTGGACAACCAGCGCGGCATACTCGTCGTCGCGGCCATTGCCATCCATCGGGCCCCATATGCCGGTCGTGTCGATGGACGAGTGCGCGTGACTGAAGGACAGGATGGCGTTGGCGCCCGGGAAGTAGATTCCGAATTCGTCGTACAAGGCCTTCTGGACGTTCCGGTGGGCTCCAAGCACGTCGAAGTCGAGCATGCCCACGTCGTCGATGCCGACGAAGATCACGATTTCATTGGACTGCGTGTCGGCGATTGCGACCGCACGCGCCTCGACCGGGTCATGCACCAGCGAGGTCTTGCGGCACTTGGCGTCGTTGCCCAGGCAGTTTCCGAACCCGCCCAGGTAGATCTCGAAGTCGGGCGTGATCGATGCAATGCCCACACCGGCCGCGTACCTTGTCGTGAAGGTCTTCTCGGCGGGCATCTTCGGCAGGGACTCCCAGTCCACGTCCTTCGGCAGCACGTCCTTGTAGGGGTCCTTCACGTTCATCACGTAGAAGCCGTCGTACTGGATGATCTCGGGTTCGCCGACATCCTCGATCACGTCGGGGTCGACAACGTCCGCCACAACGTCCGTGCCGACATTGGTGTCCTGCTCGACGTCGTTCCCGGTGTCCTCGGGCACGCCTTCGTCGTGCTCATCCACGTCGACGGTGTCCGCCACGATCGTGTCCTCGACCGTGTCGTTTTTCGGTTCGTTGTCACCGCATGCGACCATCAAGGCCGAAACAGCGAGAAGCGCGACAAGACTGGCGATTTTCTTCATTCTTCTGACCCCTGGAATCGAGACCTTCACAAAGCCGGCATCCGCAAAAAATCGGACGCCGGCAGAATATACGTCGATTCGGCCGTGTTTGCCACATGTCTTGAAAAAGACATTCATTTCAAAGCAGTTCGCTCTCGAAGGGCCCCGGCGCGATTCCCCGGCCAAGGAGCGACAGTCACTGGGCCTTGACCCTTTGGATTCAAAAGATATACTACTCGCCCGCGACGCGTCATGCGCGCGCCGGGTAGGCCCGCGGTGCCTGAAAAATTTAACCAATTGGGCGGGCCGAAAAGATGGGAGGCCATTGATGGCAGATCTGGAGAACAAGCCGGTTGAGTCGGCGGGCGAAGAGGACTTCGCCTCAATGTTGGACGATTTTGTCCAGCACGAAGTCAGGGACGGCGAGATCGTAAAGGGTACCGTCCAGCGCATCGAGAAGGACTGGGTCCTGATCGATATCGGGTACAAGAGCGAAGGTTACGTTCCGCTGCACGAGTTCATGGATCCGGATGGCAACATCCTGGTCAAGGAAGGCGACGTCACCGAGGTGTACGTTGAAAGCCGCGAGAACCGTGACGGACTGATCGAGCTCAGCAAGGACAAGGCTGAAAAGCTGAAGATCTGGGACGACATCTCTGTTGCCGCTGAACGCGACGGCGTCGTGGAAGGCATCGTGCTGTCCAGGGTCAAGGGCGGCCTGACCGTCGATATCGGCGTCAAGGCGTTCCTGCCCGGTTCGCAGATCGATCTGCGCCCGGTGCGTGGCCTGGATCGCTACATCGGCCAGAAGTTCCGGTTCAAGGTGATCAAGTTCAACCGCCGCCGCGGCAATATCGTGCTCTCGCGCCGCGCGCTGCTTGAAAAAGAACGCGAAGAAATGAAGAAGGCCACGCTGACCAGCCTGGAAGTGAACCAGGTCGTGGACGGCACGGTCATGAACATCACGGAATACGGCTGCTTCGTCGACCTCGGCGGAATCGACGGCCTGCTGCACATCACGGACATGTCGTGGGGCCGCATCAACCATCCGTCGGAAATGGTCAGCGTCGGCGACCGCATCACCGTCAAGGTGCTGAAGTTCGACCCGGAGAGCGAGCGCGTCTCCCTGGGCATGAAGCAGATCAGCGAGGATCCGTGGCTGCACGCCGGCAACCGTTACTCGGTCGATGACCGCGTTCACGGCAAGGTCGTGTCCCTGGCCGATTACGGCGCCTTCGTGGAGTTGGAAGCCGGCGTCGAGGGTCTGATCCACGTCTCCGAGATGTCCTGGACCAAGAAGGTCAAGCACCCGTCCAAGGTCCTGAACGTCGGCGACGAGGTCGAGGCCGTCGTTCTGCAGGTCGATGCGAAGAACAAGCGTATCGCCCTGGGTCTGAAGCAGACCGAGATCAACCCGTGGAACCTGCTTCGCGAGAAATACCCGGTTGGCACCAAGGTGACCGGCAAGGTCCGCAGCGTTACCAGCTTCGGCGTGTTCGTCGGCATCGAGGAAGGCATCGACGGCCTGATCCACCTGCAGGACATCTCGTGGTCCCGCAAGATCAAGAACCCGGCCGATGTCTACAAGAAGGGTGACGAGGTCGAGGCAGTCGTTCTGCACATCGATCCGGACAAGGAACGCTTCGCCCTGGGCATCAAGCAGCTCTCGGACGACCCGTGGGAAAAGGTCGGCGACCGCTACCCGATCGGCCAGATCGTGAAGGGTACCGTGTCCAAGCTCCTGGACTTCGGCGCCATCGTCGAACTGGAAGACGAGGTCGAGGGTCTGGTTCACGTGTCCGAACTGCGCAACGAGAAGGTGGACAGCGCCTCCAAGGTGCTGAAGGTCGGCGAAGAAGTCACGGCGATGGTCATCAACCTGATCCCGGAAGACCGCAAGATCGGCCTGTCGATCCGCAGATTCCAGGAAGCCGAGGAGAGCGGCGACTACCAGGCCTTCCTGAAGACCCAGGCCAACGCTCCCGAGACCCTGGGCGACCTCATCAAGGCGAAGCTCGACGTTTCCCAGCTCCCCAGCGAAACGGAAAAGTGACGTCCACCGCCGCGGCAACCTGAAAAGGTGACAAGCCGCCGGCACCACCACCGGAAATGAATACCACGAATCAAATTCAGATCTTGAACACCGGCATCCTTCCGTACGATCGCGGGCTGGAGTTGCAGGCCGCGACCGCGGACAAGGTGCGCGCCGGCGAGGTCCCCGGAGTCATAATCACCATCAGGCACACGCCGGTGGTGACGCTCGGACACCGCGGGACCATGGCCGAGGTTCACCTGTCGGCGGACGACCTTCGCGCGCGCGGGATCGACTTTCATATCGTGGACCGCGGTGGCGGCGCGACGTACCACTACCCGGCGCAGGCGGTTCTGTACCCAATCCTGGATTTGAACCGCCTGAAGGTCTCGGTGACGGAACTGCTGGAAGCCTCCGGCGCGGCCGTAATGGAGTGCCTTGACGCCTGCGGAGTGCACGGACACTGGGACGAATCGCGGCCCGGCGTCTACATGGAAGACGGCGCCAAGATCGCGTCTATCGGATTCCATCTTAGCAAGGGGATCACGACACACGGGATCGCGGTCAACACCGGACGGGGATGGGACGGATTCACCCTGATCGACCCGTGCAAGGTGAAGGGCCAGCCGATCACGAGTGTCGAGGACCGCACCGGAACGGCACCGGATCCCGATGCCTTCGCCAACTCGGTGGCCGAATCCCTCAGGACCAGGCTGCTCAGCAAGGCTTGAGACGCGGCCACGGCCATCTGCTCCCCCGAAACTCTTGGCACACGCCATGATTCCTGCTACAAACCGGTTAGGTGGATCCTTTTCGATCCGAATGCGACATGCGAAATCATTGAAAGCGGTTTGAGATGTCTCCTATCACCAGAGCCTCGCTCGATCGATGGATGTTCCACCGCGACGGCATGGATTACGGCCCGTTTTCGGTCCGTGACATAGAAAAGATGATCGAGTCCGGCGAGCTGACCGGACAATCCGAGATCATCAACTATCGTTCAAAGATATCCGCGCCCGTCAGCAAGGTGCCGCACTTCGCGGACTTCCTTGCCCAGAAGGAAGAACGTGACCGGGTCGCGGCATACAAGGCCGAGGTCGAACGCGACACCACCCAGGTGATCGCGCAGGCCAGGCGCAGGCGGCACGGTCCCCTTGTCATCGCCGCGGTGGTGGTCGTCCTGGGAGGTTTGGGCTCGTGGCTGCTGCTGCGTGAGCCAGAACTGCCCACAAGCGGTTACCCGGTGACTTTTTTTCGTGACCTGACCTTCCCGCCCGTCCAGGCAATGACCCAGCGAATGGCAACTCCGGTGCAGTTCAGGCCGGTGGCCGAGGAACCGGCGAAGCCGGCGGCCAACGTTCTGACGCGCAGACCGAGGCGTTCGGATGGCGACGCGCCGGGTGTCGTTGAAACGGTCGTGATGGACATGTCCTACGGCTCCGACCGCGAATTGACACAGGCCGATATCGATCAGCTCAAGGCAGAGGTCACCCCTGGCCTGATCCGCTGTTTCCAGCGGGAGCTTTCCGAGGTCGAGGGGTTCAAGGGTGGAAAGGTCGTATTCCTGATGATGCCCAAGGGTAAGGTGGCGTTGTCCAGGGTCGATACCAGCCCGGCGGCTTCCAAGCGCCTGGTCTCGTGTGTAAGCGCGACCGTGGGTTCAAAAAAGGTCGCCCCGTACGCGGGCGCCATCCAGATCATCGAATTCCCGCTGCACGTATCGATGGAGTAATTCCCCTGCCCTGCGGGTGGTCAGTCGGTCAGGTCGTCGCCGGACGGTTCGGCGCCGCTGTCGTCCAGTGCGTCCGGTTCGTTGCGCCTGGTCTTTGAAACGGCCTTTCTGCGCCGATCGGTCTTGCGCCGCCTGATCCTGTCCTGTTCGGACACCCGGACCGCCGAGACACCGTTTATTTCCTTGTCGATCAGATCGGCCAGACGCTGCCTGGCACGGTAACGGTTCAGTCCCTGGCTGCGCTCGCTGTCGCATTTCACAGCCAGCCCGGTCGGACGGTGTGTCAGGACCACGCAGGTCGAAACCTTGTTGACGTTCTGCCCGCCGTTGCCCCGGGAGTGGGTGAATGATTCATCAAGATCCGATTCCAGGATCCCGAGATCGGCCATTCTCCTGGCCAGCGCGGCGTTCTTCGAGGGAGATACGGGGAAGTTGAGCATCGGCGAAACCTCGCGCCGCTAGAAGGATTGTGCCGCCTTCTCGCGGCCGATGGTGGTATCGCCGCCATGACCGCAGATGACCCTGGTTTCGGGCGGCAGCGTGAACAACCTGTCTCTGAGGGTCGTTTTGAGGGCTTCCCAGGAGCCGCCCCAGAGGTCGGTGCGTCCGAAACCGTCTCGAAACAACGTGTCCCCCTGAATGATGACAGGGGGCGTCCCTTCGAAGTACAGCCCGATTCCGCCCATGGTGTGCCCCGGCAGGTGAATCACCCGACCGCTGGCATGTCCGAAGGTAACGGAATCACCGTCCTTCAGGATCACCTGAGGTCTGGCGTGGGGCGCGGCCCGGAATCTGGCGGCGGCAACGGGCCCCATGAATTGTTCAATTTGATCAGCAAGCTGATCCAGCAGTCCAAGGTCGTCGTTGTGGATCGCGACCGGTATGCCGTACATCGACGCGATCGACGCGGCCTCGGCGCAGTGATCCACGTGGCCGTGTGTCAGGACGATCATCACGGGCTTTGTGCCCGTCAACCTGACACGCTCGGAGATAGCGTCCGGGTCACCACCCGGATCAACGATGATCGCGTCCTTTGTCGCGGTGTCCTCGATGATGACGCAGTTGGTGTCCAGCGGTCCGACAACGACACGGTGCAGCTTGATCTGATTCAACAAAGCCCCCTAGCGGCCCAGGAGATCATCGACGGGGTCCTTCTTCCATTCCTTGTCGCCTTCCTTGGCGGTATCAATAAGCGGATTCAGCGCCGGCAGGCCCCCGTCCTGGTCGCCCCAGCTCTTCAAAACAGCGGCGTCCGCCTCTGTGGCGGCCCAGCGCACGGTAACCGAATTGAACTGTTCAGTCCAGTCCTCGACATCCACAGTCACGTTCGCTCCATGCCAGCGAAGGTCACGGATGAAGCGCCTGTCATAGTCCGCCGGTTTCTCACGGAAGGCCGGCTTGCCATAGACGCTCTCCAGCGTCTTACGAACAGGCTGGAAGCGATTCTTTTCCCAGACGCGGACCAGTTTGTACAGCGAGCCGTTCGCGAAGAAGTAGTAGTGGTGCTCATAGCCCTCCTGGACATGAAGGGCCTCTTCGCCAAACCCGTTCCTGAACTCGTTGCGGATTATCGAGACACTCCACCCGGTCGAGGAACCGTCGAAGGCGATCCAGTCTGTTCCAACGGTCTTCAGACGGGCGTCACGTTCCTGAAGGAGATCATCCTTCTTGCGCACATCGCGGGTCTTCGACATCAGGTCGCCATAGTGCTTTTCCACGCGTCCCTTGACGAATGCCACAGTGTCGTCCTTGCTAATCCCGAAGCGGAACCCCGCAAATGACGGATCAATTCCCTCGGGACCAGGCAACTCGGCGACCTGCGCGGAAGCCTCCTGCTTGACCGTCTTGACTCTGGCCCCCGCCGCCATCGGCAACACGATTGCCGCCACTATCGAAAGCGCCACCGCGAATACAAAAAAACGCCTCATAATCAACCCCCATTACCAAAGTTCGAGATACCGCGAAATAATAAGGTCTTAAATGACTTACTGCAACTTCCCGGCCGGACACGGGCTGGTGTGAAGCCGTCGATGCTGGTAGATTCCGTGCGCGGAGATAGTGATGCGGGGACCAATAATGCTTGAGAAAGTATTTCATCTGAAGGCATCGGGCTCTTCGGTCAGGCGCGAGGTGGCCGGCGGTCTCACGACCTTCGTGACCATGGCGTACATCATCGTCGTAAACCCGGCGATCCTTGAGGCGGCCGGTATACCCAGGGAAGCCTCCATGGCCGCCACGATATACACGGCGGTGATCGGCACCCTGATCATGGGTTTCTGGGCGAACAGACCGTTCGCAATCGCTCCATACATGGGTGAGAACGCTTTCATCGCGTACACGGTTGTGAAGGTCCTAGGTTTTTCGTGGCAGACGGCGCTTGGGGCGATCTTCATCGGTGGCGCGCTGTTCACAATTCTGACCCTGTTCGGCGTGCGCCGGGTGCTGGCCGAAGCGATACCGATGTCCCTGAAGGCCGCGTTCGCGGTCGGCATCGGGCTGTTCCTGGCTTTCCTGGGATTCAACGAGATGGGAGTGGTAACGATCGGCGTCCCGGGTGCGCCTTTGAAGCTGGGTGACATCGGATCGGCGCCCGCGCTGATCGGACTCGGCACGATGTTCGTGATGGCGATCCTGATGCGATGGAAGGTGCCCGGCGCGATACTCATCGCAATACTTGCCGGGGCGGGCGTTGCTTTCGCCACCGGCACCGCGAGCCTGCCGGAAGGCATCATTTCCACTCCACCATCGGTCGCGGCCACATTCATGCAGTTCGACTTGAAGGGCGCCTTGTCGCTGAGCTTCATCAATGTCGTCCTTGTCGTCTTCGTCATGGACTTCGTCGATACGATGGGCACGCTGATAGGGTTGTCCGCCCGGGCCGGAATGCTCGACAAGGACGGGAACCTGCCGCAGATCGAGCGTCCGATGCTGGCGGACGCGCTCGCCACCGTTGCGGCGGCCGTGTTCGGGACAACGACGGCTGGAGCCTACATCGAAAGCGCGGCCGGCATCGAAGTCGGTGCCAGAACCGGACTTGCGGCTGTCGTGACCGCCCTGCTCTTTGTGGTGGCGCTGTTCTTCGCGCCTCTGCTGACCGCCATCCCGGCATGCGCTTACGCGCCGGCCCTTGTCGTGGTTGGCGCGCTGATGCTGGAGTCAGTGAAGATGGTGGACACGACGCGGATCGACGAACTGCTGCCGGCCTTTCTTGTCATAGTGCTGATGGCGTTCTCATACAACATCGGGGTCGGCATGACGGCTGGTTTCGTAGCGTGGCCGTTGATGAAGGTGGCAACCGGTCACGTCCGCCAGGTACGTCCAGGGATGTGGGTTCTGTTCGCTTTGTCGGCGTTGTTCTTCGTTTTCAGAATCTGACAGCGACTCAGAGGGGCGGGCCGCAGAATCGCTGGCCGGAAGCCTGGTTGTAGTAGCAGACCTTGCCTGAAGCCGTACAGTTCTCGGCGATGATAGTGCCCTGTCCCATCACGTCGCTGGAGCAGACGTAAAGCCAGTTGTCCTCCCAGCACCAGCCGACCCAGTCGATCCAGACGCATTCGGCGCCCTGGAACGGACGACATTTGAACTGAGCGGTGCATCCCCAGCCACCTTCGCAGGTGTCGCAGGTTTCGCCGCATCCGTCGTCGCCGCATTCCTTGCCTTCGCAGTCCGGAACGCACGGCGGCTTTTCAACGCACTCGTTCAAGCCGGACCACGCATTGTAGTGGCAGTCGCAACCACGCGTGCCGCACTCAGGGTATTTTTCGACGGGGACCTTGGCGTAACAATCGATCTTCAGCAGGGACTGCGGCGGTCCCTGATTGCAGATGAACTGGTAACGACCATCCGGGCTGCAGGTGTTCCGTTCAAGATCGACGCCGTAGCACGCGTCGGCGCCGCACTTGCCCTCGGCCGTGCACACGCGGCTTTCACCACAATCGCCGCACGACTTACCGCAACCGTCGTCACCGCATTCCTTGCCCATCGCGACACAATCCGGTTCACAGACATCGGGGTGGCACTGAAAGTCGATCCCGCACTTGTAACCTGCCCCGCAGTCACCGCAGTCGCCGGTGCAGCCATCGTCGCCGCAAGCCTTGCCTTCGGCCAGACAGTCCGGGATACAAATAGGGATGCATTTGCCCACATCCATCTGACAGGCAAAGCCGTAGGAACAATAACCGCACTCGCCGTCGCATCCATCCGGACCGCACTCACGCAGATCGCCACCTTCAACGCTGCCGCACTGCAAGACGCAGGCATCGGTCTCGGGCTGCCCCTGATCGACCGGCGCATTGTCCTTACCGGTATCCTGAATCACGTCATGGACATCCTTGACCACGTCAAAGACTTCAACAGAATCATGTCCGATGTCACCTGGCGAATTGTCCACATCGGTGATGTCGGGCACGTTCGTATCATCGGAAGCCAGGTCGCGCGCTGCAGTATCCCGACCGGTATCGACCAGGACATCGTGTTTCACGCCGTCGTCAGGATCCGTCGCCTGATCGGTCACGACGTCCTGATGCACGTCTTCCGGCCCGAATCCCGTGCAGGACAGGGAAAGGGTCAGGATGAGCGCTGCCGATACAGGCAGAAAATTTGCTGGTATCTTCATCAATAACCCCGGGATTGGAACGAAGCCTATTTTACAGAAAAACCAACGATTGGCACCGTTCGTTCTAGTAAAATCAAAATACCTTTGGTAAAGAACTTTCTTCAGTTGGATAATATCCGCGCTTCCCCCAAAAGGGAAGTCAACGATATAAAACCGGTTTCCTGTACTCGGGAGGTCAGATTCATGAAGAGAACGGCAACGGCGGTACTGATGGCGATGGTATTCGTGACGGCGACGGCCTCGGCAAAGGAGGATTCGCCCTCGGCCCTGGCGCTCGACATCGCCTGGCCAATCGTCGAACGGGCCTCCCGCAGCGCGGACATCAATGCGCGGGCCGACGGCATCAGGGCCATGCGTTTTGTGCAGGGGCGGGACGTGGCCGGTTTCTTTACCGACGCGCTTGCCGATGCCCAGTGGAGCGTCCGCAAACCGGCCATCATCGGTCTGGTCAGGCTCGGGGACCCAAAGGCGGTCGCCCTGCTTGAGGAGTGCCTTTACAACCCGTCGCTGCCGCTGGCCGACGATGCGATGGAACTGGTCAACGAGGTTCCGGGTGGTCAGGGCCGAGCGATGTTCATCAAGGCGTTGATGGATCGTGCCAACCCGGCGCGCGACATGCTGGTTGGCGCCCTGGTCGCGCAGCCGCCCGAAACGATTGCCTCGATACTTGGCGATTGCGTGGATCAGGATCCCGCGCTGCTGGACGCGGTGCTGGCGAAGGTCTGTCCCGCGGCGCTTCCCACGGTGCTGAACGTGATGGCCGCCGACAAGCGTGGAACCGTCTCCCTGGCCGCGGTCAGGGTCGCAATCGACAAGGGTTTGCCGGTCGACAAGGCGGTTCTGAGCCAGATGTTGAAGTCCAAGGACGTCGCCACGCGCTACATGGCCGCCGAGAAGCTGGCCTGCCAGGGAGACTCCGAGGCGGTCAACGTGCTGCTGCCGCTGGCCGACGGCGACCTTGACAGTAAGATGCGCTTCCTGAATGCCGCGGCGAAGGCTCCGTCGGCGGCGGCACAGGCGAAGGCGTGGTCCATGCTGAAGCCCGACATTTCCACCGAGATGCTCGGACTGATCTACATGTGTTTCCCGGCGACCACCGACATCAATGTGATCAAGCAGATCGACGAGGACGCCTTTGGTACCGACGCTGCCAGACGTCCCCCGGCGGTCAGGGCCATCGGAAGGGTCAAGGGAACCAGGGCGATCCCGCAGTTGAACGACCTGGTGACGCGTGACGGCAACCGCGATGTCCGCGTCGCCGCGGCGCTGTCCCTGGGCGATCTCGGCCAGGCCGAATCCGTGCCTGTGCTGCGAGAGGCGTCCAACGACTC
>JAGOFO010000235.1 GCA_017997155.1 Myxococcota bacterium | reverse complement strand
CGGCGTTCCAGCCGTCGATCTCCCACTCGCGGGTCAGGCCCGTCGATTCGTTGCCCGGCCTTGAGAATACCGGCCGCGCGCCTCCGTCGTTGACAAGCAGTTCCGCGGGATCCGAGGTCTCGCCAACGTCCCAGTGGACGATCTCGAAATTGAACAGATCCATGTCACCATCGTTGTCCACATCGCCCGAGGCGGTGGAGAAGGTGTTGCCGCCAAGACGGTACGGCATGCGGTCGATGTCGTGACTCCACCTGAGGTCATTCACGCTGGTGCAGGTGAACCATCCCGGAGGCGCGGGAACACCCGCGCAGTCCTGGGCATCCGGCATCAGCTTGCAGTAGCACTGCGCGTTCAGGTTCGTGGTCCAGTCTTCCCGGTCGTCCGACGCATAGCCGGAATCCATCGACCAGTCGGTGTACCCGTCCGGGCCACCCAGCCACAAGGCATTGAAATACCTGCCATAAACCGACGACATGATATCGGGCCATCCGTCGTTGTTGAGATCCGTGACGGTTGTCCCCCAGGTGTTGCGGATAGCGGTGCCGTTGATGTAGTTAATGTCGCTGTACGGGGAAACGATGACCGGCTTCAGAGCCAGTCCAGCCTCGGCGGTGACGTTGACGAAACCGCCGGCGCCGTTGCCGCGGAAGAGCCCGTCCTGCACGAAGATTCCGCCCATGTACGTTGAGTAACCGACAAAGATGTCGAGATTGCCGTCCCGGTCGTAATCCAGGAAGGAAGCCCCCAGTGCCGGGTCATAAATCTGTTTCTCGTCGGCCTTGGCGGGATCGTATGTGGCCCACCAGAAGTCCGTCTTCGGCGCCAGTGAGAAGGTGCCGTCTCCGTTGTTCAAAATCAGTTCGGCGCGATCGGTCAGGTTATCGGTCGCGGCGTTCGGTTTCGACGTCATACTGCGGCCGGAAAAGGCGTCCAGATCGCCATCGTTGTCCACATCGCCCCATACGACCACGTGACTGACACGTCCCTGGGCCCCGCCCTCGTCCCTGGTAGCCGTGAACCCGCTTGATTCGGTCACGTCCTCGAAGACAAAGCCACCCTTGTTCCTGAGGAGCCAGGTCCGCCTGACACCGTCCGCCTCGAACGAATCCCGAACCTGCTCCGCGTTTCGAATTACCAGATCCGGCAGACCGTCACCGTCGAAGTCCACGGTTCCGGCCCGAATCCCGGTGACTCCCAGAGCGGACAGGCCGCTGGTCGCTGTCACGTCGGCGAAAACGGGCTCGGTCTTTTCGGGACTCCAGGCCGTTCCGGTGTGGCAGACTTCCGGAGGCAATTCCTGCGTGAACACGTCACGGGTGTCGGAAGATGCGTCAAGGGCATCTTTCTCGATCGCGTCATCGCCGGCATCCCGCGGCGTATCGTTCGAGACATCCGTCACGCCGATGTCTGGCTGATTCGTTTCCCCAGTGATGTCCGAAACATCGTGCATCACATCCTCGCGAACCGGCGTGGAACCGCACGCCGCGAGCATTGCGACAAAACAGAAGGAACCTGCGATAACCCAAGTTTTCATGTGTATGAGCCCTGTTGTTTCCAATGATGGTGGATATTACACGAATAGCGATTAGTAAAGAAATCAGTCCCGGTGAAAACCAAGATCGGCCGGGTTGACCCCTCCGGGAACGTGTATCAACACGCCCCCGGCAGCCTCGTACATGCGCCGGAGTTCGGCTGTGCGCCTGGCCAGCATCGCCAGATCGGCGTCCTGGGCCACCGCGTCCGCGCTCACGCGCCCCCGGGACCAGTAATCCAGGACCAGCCTGCTGTCGCCGCAGACGGTCCTGACGCCCTGCTTCATGGCAATCTTCATCGCCAGATAGCACCCCATCAACTCGCCGTAGTTGTTCGTCCGACCTGGTGTCAACCTGACCGTCCCGAACTCGGTTATCACGTCCGCCGGCGCGGCCATGAATGCCATCGGAGTGCCTTCGCGATCGGTGACATTCACCTCGGTGCCGGCGCCGCGTCCGGTTCCGGAATCGAAATAGATGGCATCCTGCGGAAGCTCCTGCCGCAGCCCGGCCTTCTTCGCCTTCCGGTCCTCGTACACGGCGCCGCCGTCAAGCCAGCGGACCGCCTCCTCGCGGCTTGGGAACCCACGGTATCGGGCATTCCGACCCGCAGTGGCCGCGGCACATTCGTCCCATGATTCGACGATGCCACGCGTCTGCTCCTCAACCAGGTAGTAAGCGTAGAAAGACGACTTAGCCAACGGGTCCTCCGGATGCGGTGAAACAGTGTGACGGGAATCAAGCCAGTCGGCGGCGCAAAGCGAAGACCGCCCCCACCAGGGCGAGAATAATGAAGAAGGCGCCGGATCCGCCGGGCGTCTTGCCGGCAGAGCAGCCATCGCCGTCATCGCCATCGACCTCACCGGTGTCTCCCATGGCTTCGGCATCCACTTCAATCACGTCTTCCGTGACAGTGCCGCAGCCCTCGTCCTTCTGGCCGTCACAATCGTTGTCGATGCCGTCGCCGCACTTCTCAACGGCTGCCGGACTGATTCGGTAGTCACGATCGTTGCAGTCGCGATCGGCGCAGTATCCGTCCTTGTCCAGATCGACGCATCCCTGGCACCCCTCGTCGGTCTCGCCGTCGCAGTCGTTGTCCAGTCGATCGTCGCAATCCTCGATGGCGCCCGGGTATACGTTGTTGCGCTCATCGTCGCAGTCGTCCTCGTCGCACGAGTTGTCCGAATCCGCGTCCGGACATGTGGTCGTGCAGCCCTCGTCGGTTTCGCCGTCGCAGTCGTTGTCTATCCCCTCGCAGAACTCGCGGGCGCCCGGATAAACGTTGTCCCGTGAATCGTCACAATCCTTGTCGGCACAAACGGTGTCCTCGTCCATGTCCTGGCAGCCGCACCAGCCATAGTCGGCAAGGTTCGGGAAAGGCTGTCCCTGGCAGATCAGATCACCTTCGCAGCCCTCCGACTTCAGACACACCTGGCGGCAGAGGCGACCACCTTCGCCGGAAATGCACACCAGTCCGTCACCGCACGGATCAGGCTTGCCAACCTCGACCTTGCAGGTCTCGCCCAGGCCCTTTCCCTGGCTTTCGAAACAGTCGGTCGTGTGCGTCATGAACTGACGGCACTTGAAACCATCCGGGCAGTCGCCACCGACCGGATTGCACTCCGCGGGCTTGAAGCAGCCAGTCGTCTGCGAAGGGCACTTCTCGGACAGGCAGACAGTCAACTCCGAACCGGTCTTGCCGTCGCACTGGGCCAGGTAGCAGGACTTCATGGCCTCCCATGCCGCCTCGTTTCCGGGCAGGGCCAGATACTCGCAGCCCTTCTCGCACATGGAGTAGAAGCAGTCGGAGTAGCACTCGAAGACCCCCTTGCAA
>JAGOFO010000046.1 GCA_017997155.1 Myxococcota bacterium | reverse complement strand
TCAGCCAGAGGGGATCCGTACCAACACCGCCCGCCACGACCGTGTAGGGGCGAATTACATTCGCCCCTGGCGTAGGCGGTAAGCCGTCTGGAAGGGCGAATTTTCATTCGCCCTTACGCCGGAACCCTGACCCCGTGCCAGGCCCCTCGTTTTTCGAGGGGCCGTCCATACAGAGCCCACGGCGCGAGCCGTGGGACGGGTGCCCAATATCCGCAACCGGGACGGGCGCCCAATATCCGCAACCGGGACGGGCGCCCGATAACCGCCAGCAACGAATCGGACGAACAATCGTGTATAATCGCGCCCCCGGGGTTTAGGCCGGGACGGAAGAGGCCATGGGAAAGAAGTACAAATCAAGCGACGGGCGGAAGATCGTCGCGCAGAACCGGCGTGCGAGGCACGACTACGAACTGTTCGACAGGTTCGAGGCCGGTCTGGTTCTTCTCGGCAGCGAGGTGAAATCACTCAGGGATGGAAACGCCCAGCTGGTCGACGGGTACATCGAGATTCGGAACGGCGAGGCATGGCTGGTCGGAATCAATATCGCGCAGTACTCGCATTCGTCCTGGCAGAACCATGATCCCCGGCGCGACCGCAAGCTGCTTCTGCACGCGAAGGAACTGAAGAAGCTCGACACCAAGACTCGTGAAAAGGGCTTCACGATCGTCCCTCTGGAACTCTATTTCAAAGAAGGACTCGCCAAGGTCGAGATCGCGCTGGCGAAGGGACGCAAGTCCTACGACAAGCGTGACAAGATCGACGCGCGGGATCAGGCCAGGATTGCCCGCGGACGCGGCGACGACTAGGGGGCGGCGATTTGACCCGTTCCGGCAGACAATTTGATGGACAGACCGACGGGCGTCCCATCCGGGTTGCCTTCCGGACTACCGGCTGCAAGGTCAACCAGTTCGACACCACCTCGGTCATGACGGCTCTTGCCGATCTTCCAATCGAATTCTGCCACCCGGACGAAGGGGCCGACCTGGTCGTCGTGAACGCGTGCACGGTCACGATGAAGGCCGACCGGGATGGCAGGGCCTATGCCTACCGTGCGGCCAGGACAGGTGCCAGGGTCTTGCTGGCCGGCTGCCTGGCGACCAGAATCGCCGATAGCTGCGAGTCGATGCCGAACGGGATCGAGGTCAGCCCCGGCACCGCGGACAGGACGGCGCTCGTGACGCGCATCGCCTCGTTGGTTGAAGAGATGCTTCGTCAGCGCGCATCGGATGAAGACCGCACGGACGACGACGGGCGACCCGGAGGAATATCGGGTGGCAGCCTCCCGGAGTCGGCCGAGGACGAGGATGGCGTCGGGCTGTCCAGATCGAGGCCGCTGGTCAAGATTCAGGATGGATGCGACTGCAGGTGTTCTTACTGTATCGTGCCTCTGGTCCGCGGGCCGTCGCGCAGCGTTTCAATCCAGGACGTCACCCGCCAGGTCGAGGCGGCTTCTCTCGCCGGGGCGGCCGAGGTCGTGCTTACCGGGGTGGATCTTGCGGCCTGGGGCAGGACGGACGACGGCCGTTACGGCCACCTGCACGATCTGCTCAAACACCTGACAGCGATGGGTACCTCGATGCGGTTCAGGCTGTCCTCGCTCGAACCGTACGGTCTTGACGATGATCTGGTGGACTCGATCGCATCGAACCCGGATATCTGCCCGCATCTGCATATTCCGATGCAATCCGGCGCGGATACGGTTCTTTCCAGAATGAACCGGCCCTACTCGTCCGCAAGGTTCCGTGATCTGGTTTCCCGCGCGGCCGGGGCAATACCGGGTCTGGTGCTCGGAATGGATGTTATCGCAGGGTTCCCCGGTGAATCCGATGAGGAATTCGACCAGACCAGGGCGATGATTCGCGATCTGCCCACGACCTACCTGCACGTGTTCCCGTACTCCCCGCGTCCGGGAACACCGGCCGCCGTTGCGCCGAATCAGGTTCCGGTCGAGGTAAAACGCATGCGAGGCCGTGTTCTGCGTGAGTTCGGTCAGCGGCGACGAAAAACACACGTCGCTTCGCTTGAAGGCAGTTTGGTCGAGGTCGTGGACATCAGGCCGGTCAGCGGCGGCGTCGAGGCCCTTGCGGCGGACTACACCCGGGTCCTGATCCCGAATGCGCCCGCGATGCGCGACGGCCGCCGCATGATCAGAATCATTGGAAGCAATGAAACGACCGCGATCGGAAAGGAACTGGAATGAAGGAAAACGGCGCATGGGAACCGGCGGATCCGTCGTCCCTGGAAGAATCGATCGGTTATCGTTTCCAGGATCGCTCGCTTCTTCTCGGGGCGCTGACGCACTCGTCCTTCTGCAATGAATCAACGGAACCGACAAGCGACAATGAGAGGCTCGAATTTCTCGGCGACGCTATCATCTCGACCGTCATATCGGAATCCGCGTACACGCAATTCCCGGACGCCCGCGAGGGCGAACTGACCAGACTGAAGGCGCTGGTCGTGGCTGAGCCGGGGCTTGCCATGAAGGCGGCCGAACTGAACCTCGGCAGGTACCTGCGTCTTGGTCACGGCGCCGCCACCGCGGATCGCGCGGCCACTCACCCGGGAGTTCTGTGCGACGCTTTCGAGGCACTGATCGGCGCGGTCTATCTCGATGGCGGATTCGAGACCGCAAAAAAGATCATCCTCACGCTGCTCGGCCCGGAGTTGCCGAAGGCCCGCAGCGGGGGACACCAGATCGATGCAAAGACCGAACTGCAGATGCTGACATTGGCGCGTACACGAAAGCCGCCTGTCTATCATCTGGTCAGGATGGAGGGGCCGCCGCACGCCCCGGAATTCGTGGTCGAAGTCAGGCTGCCGGACGGCACGTCTTTCTCCGGCGGCGGAAGAAGCAAGAAACAGGCTCAGCAGGCTGCCGCGGCGGATGCGCTGAAGCATTGTCGCGCCAGATCTACTGGCATGGAGGAATCCGATGAAACTGCCGACTGATGTAACCAGGGAAATTGAAACCGCGCTCACCAGTCAGTTCGCCGGCCACATAGCGGGCGAGCAGTTTATCGTCTCCGGTCGTTTCGAACCCGGTTTTCTGCACCTTGACGTGGCGTTGAGGCGGCGTGACGAGACATTTGCCTACGAGATGCAGTTCAGGTGCGCCCTGGCGGAAAACAAGCTGTCCGAGGCGGAATCGCTGGTCGTGACCGTCGACTTCGTCGGATGGTATCTCGAACAGTATTTCGAAAGCGGACGCGACCTGATCCTGCCGCTGGACTTCCAGCCCTGCAACATGGGCGAGAACATCGTCTATGCGTGCGGTGACATCGATAATCCGATGCTGACCAGGATGGCGGACGAGATCCTGGAACGCGGCGTGGCACTGGGCCCCGAAGACCGGAAGCGCTGAAAAATCACTGATCAGTATACTTGAGACGATCAGCGGCCAGAGCGGATACCAGGGCCTGCCGGACCGCCGGTTCATGAAGCGCTATTATCCTGGCCGCCAGCACCGCCGCGTTCTTCGCGCCATCGATAGCGACCGTGGCGACCGGGATCCCCGGAGGCATCTGCACTGTGGAAAGCAGAGCATCCAGACCTTGAAGCTTCCCCGAGGCGACTGGAACGCCGATGACCGGCAACAGCGACTGGGCAGCCACGGCCCCGGCGAGATGAGCAGCCATTCCGGCACATGCAATCAGGACCTGAATTCCCCGATCCGCGGCCGTCGTGCAGTAGTCAGTGACAAGATCGGGTGTACGGTGTGCCGATGCCAGCTTCACCTCGCCGGCTATGCCAAGCGAGTCGAGAGTCTTCAGGATTGTATCGGCAATCTCTCGATCGCTGGGGCTTCCAACCAGGATTCCAACCTTCACATCGCCCATTCAAATCCTCCAAACATTCGGCAACAGGAAAGAGAGAACGGATGATAACCCGGATTTGCGCGCGAGCCATATCCGAATTGCCGGTCAGCGGCGATCGGAACATTGAGAATCGTCGGCAGGGCAGACAAAACGCAGATGAATGTGATCGCGGTGATCGCGATCCCCGGACAGAATCGGCCGCGAGCCGCCCGGGAAATAGTCCAGGTAGGGTTCCAGGTCCTGTCTGGACCCGACGTACTTTCGCAGAGCAACAAGCGGAGTGTTCGCGATGAAGATGTACTTCAAGTCACCGCGATCTATGAAACACTGAACCAGCCACCACTGTTTCTCGACGTCCAGATTCCGGTAGCTGGCCCTGCGATTGAAGTGTCCGTTGGTCTGAGGAGGATTAGTGATGAAGCCAAGGTCGACGTCACGGCCGCTCTGATGCGAACGATGGCGCGAAAGCCGACGTCCCTCGCGGCGGGACAGATCTCCGAGGCTTACGTCCGGTCCATCGGGAAACGTCAGTCTGTATCTGCACAGGCAGTCGGAAACAGCCGCCACGGTCTCGGGCGTGCCCCATGTGTGAACACGACGATCATGCCTGACCCATCCGCAACCCCGGCCGTCGCCGTTCGCGTCGATGTTCACGCCACCACGAAGATTTCCGCGCCAGGGGCGTCCCACCGACCCGGGTCTTTCGTCGCGGCAGAAGAACACCCGCTGTCCCTGAACCAGGCGTTGACCGGGTTTGAACTCGTTCATCACCGCCAGATCCTGCGGCGAAATCCGCAGCCTTGCGGCAACCATTCCGACCGACGTCTCGCCACGACGCACGGACGACATCACATAAACGAAACCTTCGGGGCAAGGGTTGTCGGGGATGGGCTGGTCAAGCGGCGCGGCCAGGGCGGTCGGCGCGGTCAGGGCAAGAGCGAGAAGCAACGCTATCAATGCTTACCGTCCGGTTTATCGTTCGGATTCAACAAATTCCGACTGCCGCTGATAGTCTGGCAAGCAGCCGGAGTAGTGAATTTATTGGATCCGCAGGCCTCTGTAAACCCAAAACTCAACTCTGAAGCCCGTTGAAACTGGCTCGCACCGTTCACGAAGCCACTCTCTCTCTTGATCGCTGGTATTACTTTGTAGTACCATCCGCGATGTCAAAGGCACCGGATTCGATCCTCCCAGGTCGTTGAACCCGGATCGCTTCGAGCATAACGTCCTGAAGTCATAATGGTTTTTAGACAGCAGAGGTTTACAGTGGCCAAGTGTATCGTGTCAATCCTGTTGGTCCTGGCGGCATTGCTTCTTCCCGCGGGCGCGCTTGGAAACGAACATGGCGACTCCACGAATGGCGGGCACACGGACGCCTCAACGAAATCCTGGGCCCACCTGATACCCGAGTTTGGCATCGTCGCCAACGTCGGCATGGCCTGGCATTTCGGCGGGCCCGGCATCATTCAGGCCGGACACGCGATGGACGAGAACGGCTTCACGCTTCAAGGGCTGGAGGTCTCGGTGTCGGGTTCGGTGGACAGATATTTCGGATACGACCTTCAATTCGATCTTGCTCATCTGGAGTTGAAGAACGCCTATATCACCACGCTGTCCCTTCCGATCAACATGACGGTCAAGGCCGGGTACATGACGGTTCCTTTCGGACGACAGAATCAGCATTGCCTGCACTCATGGAATTTCGCCTCGCCCTCGCTGGCGCACACACGATTCATGGGCGAGGATGCATTTTCGGGACTGGGAGCGGAACTGTCCTTTCGTATACCACTCCCATGGGCAATGATCATCGGCGCCCAGTTCCTGGACGCGCACAGCCGCACCGGACTGCGTTCCGCGACATTCGCGCGCGTCGACGACACCGGCTCCGGAAGGCTGGATGGAATGGAAGACTTCGTCTACACCGCAAGGATGGACAACACGTTCAGAATCAAGGACAACTGGCTGCTCGCCTGGGGTCTTTCCGGAGCATGGGGCCAGAGCCCGCTGGCCCCGGACAGCAGATCCGACCTCTACGGGACAGATATCTACCTGAGGTATGCACCCGACTCTCCGGGGACGAAGCCGCTGTTCGTGGCCTTCACGCTGGAATACATGTTCCGCCGGATGCATTCCGCGGATGGGATACCGATGGATCACGGCGGACTGGCCCAAGTGGACATCCAGGTGACGGAAAACTGGGCGGTCGGGGCGCGCGGTGACCTGACCATGATGCTTGCCGGCGCATCTCCCGACCCGGACACCATGCCCGACCTGCAGTGGCGCTTTGGCACATCGGTCACGTTCATACCAACGCATATGTCGAAGCTGCGCCTGGGGTACGACCTGGGCCGACGACAGGAAAATGATGCGATCTACCACGCAGTGCTTCTGCAACTCGAGGTCGCCATCGATACACATGGAGAGCACGAACACGCGCATTGAAACTGAAGCTACGGCCCCGACGTGGAAGAAGCCGCGGGAACAGCCGATTCAACTTCATCAAGAAGCACGTGGACGGTAGTGGTCTCGCCGGCGACGATCCTGACCGTGAAGGTGCGGGTGACGCCGTTGTCCCCGAATACCGTGACCTCATGGATTCCGGCCTTCAGGTCGAGTTGGGTCGTGGGAAGCCTGACCCGGTCCCATCCGTCGATCAGCGCCTTCGCCGGACTGGTCGACGTCATCCCGAGAAATCCAATCTGATCGGCTGGATGGAAAACGTCTCGCATGGGAAGCGGCTCGACAAGGCCGCGCACCAGCCCGCGAAGCTCGGCCACAAGTCCCACCAGCGCAGGCTGTTTCTTAAAAACCTGATCGGAAATGAAGAATCTGCTGAGTTCACGACCGTCGGCACTGAAGAACTCCCACCGGGCCATATCGGTGGGCGCGGTGGAATCCGCCGCCCGACCGGCCGTGGCGTCTGCCGGCGCCTGAATCGACCACGCGCCCGCCGCCCTGAGCCGGGCGATCGCCTCGTCGGCATCGGCGCCTCCCAGAAGCGCGACCCGCTCGCGCTGGGCTGTTCTGCAACCCGTATCCTTGACAAGCGTTACGACGACAGTCGAACCACGCACCGTCACATCGTAGTAAATTGAAGAAAACGGGCCCACGCCGCCGTCACGCGTCACCCTGATGAACGAACCGTCGGGCGGCCAGTCGTCCTGCCCGGCCGGGATCGCGACAGCTGCTGCCGGCACGACGATGGAAACCAACCCCAATAACACCGCCAAAACACGAAATCCGGTTATAATCCTGACCGCCATGAGACACCTGATACCATTGATGGCCATCGTAATTTTTTCGACCGCCACGGCCCTGGCACAGACTATACCACCAACAGCCGACACCTCCGAGTGCGCCGTGATTCCCGCCCCGTCACGCGTTGAGCTTGAACCCTGGCTGGCCGGTTCGGCGTGGCGGGACGCCCTGCGATTCTACACGAAGGACCTGTATGACAAGGCTTACATGTCTTTCTCGGCGACGTGGGTCAGGCTGCGCGGTGAACTTGAAAAAGCCTTCGCCGGACGCGGTTGTGACTACGATGAAGTAAACTCCACGCTTAACGCCAGGGTGTTCAAGGCGCCGCCGGACATTATCCCGCACGACGAGGAATTCGGAATGCCGGTGCCGGTGGCGCTGGCGGCATCGGACGCGGCATGCCGGGCCGGTGATGTCGCGAAGTCGCTGGACTGGCTCGAACCGGCCGCGGTGTCGGGAAACGTGAGTGCCCTCGCGGCACTGGTGGTCCTGGAATCGAAGCGGTCTCCGGAAACCGCGCTCGCCAGGATAACGCGTTCCGACACAATCACACCTGAACTAGCCCTCGCCGGCTGCATCGCGTCGATGAGGGCCGGGGACATCCGAAAGGACTGGTGCGCGAAACTCGATATGGCCGCGGACAGCCGACAGGGTCTGGAACTGGTCAGAATCGCTCGTGAACTGATCGAGACCGTTCCGGCGTCGAACGGGGAAGCCCGATGAGGAAGGTTGAGCCAACCGATGCCGAAAGGGACAGGTTCGAGCGGGACTGCCTGGACTACGGCCTCGCCTGGAAATGTGTCGACTGCGTACACTACGACGCCACGCGAAGGAGATGTTCGTTGGAATATCCGGTCTCGGATTTGATGAACGCGTCCAGCTTCGACACGCCCCAGGGTACATACGTCTTCTGCAAACACTTCGAGTTGATATGAACGATGTCCGCAGCCACGAAGATGCCCGTTTTAGAATCCTGGTGACGGGAGCCGGAGGCCCGGGTGCGGTCAACCTGACCAGAAGCCTGCTGGCCTTCCCCGAACCGGTCTTCACGATCGGCACCGAGGCAAGCGAGTACTACAGACACATCGCACTGACGCACGTCACCGAGCTGGTGCCGCGTTGTTCGGACGAAGACGCCTACGTTCAGGCGGTTTCGGCGCTGTGCCGTCGCTACGATGTCGACCTCGTGATGCCGAACTCGAGTCTTGAGATGATGGTGCTGACGCGCAACCGCCAGCGTATTCCGGCGGCGATGAAGGTGCCCTCAGTCGCCACCCAGGAGATCTCGGCGTCCAAGTGGCTGACGTATGAGCGCTGGAGTGGCGATGGAATTCCGGTTCCATCGACGATGCTGATCGAGGATCGCGAAGACGTGGCCCGCGCGTTCGATTCCATCGACTCCAGACCGCTCTGGTTCCGCGGAGCCGGCATACCGGGAAGGGGCATCGGAGGGGCAGCGCTTCCTTGCTCGTCGGTTGAACAGGCGGTGGGATGGATCTCCTTTTACAGCGGTTGGGGCTCATTCATCGCGTCCGAATACCTTCCCGGCGACAATCTGACCTGGCTCGGCGTGTTCGACCGCGGTCGACTGGTGTCAAGCCAGGGTCGCAAGCGTGACGCGTACGTCATCCCGCATGTGAGCCCGAGCGGTATCACGGGCGCCCCCGCCATCTGTCACACCGTCTCGCGAACCGACATCAACGAACTGGGTCCCCGCTGCGTCCTGTCGATAGACCCGGCCTTCGACGGCGTCGCCTTTGTTGATTTCAAGTGCGATGTCGGTGGAAGCCCCAGACCTACCGAAATCAACGCCGGCCGCTTCGGCACCACGAACCATTTCTACACGGCGGCCGGTTTCAATTTCCCGTGGCTGCTGGCGCGTCTGGCGCTTGGAATTCCCGTTGATCCGGATACCCCGCGCGAAAACGTTCTTCCCGACAATCTGTACTGGGTAAGGACTCTTGATGCCGGTCCCGCGCTGCTGAGAAAGACGGAAGATGGTCTGGAGCCGATCCCGCGTCTGGGATGAAATCAGCCTGCCCCCTATTCCTCGGAAGGCTCTCCAGGTTCCTGAAGTCGAACATTCGCCCTGATGCCGGCACGATCCATCGGCCTGACCCCGACCGAATTGTCCTCCATGAACTTGCCGCCGATCGTCCTCGCCGGCTGCACGGCATTTGACGGTCTGACCAGACCGGACGGATTTCCGACCTTCGAAATGGCCGGGTTGATGTTGACCCCGCCACCCGACTCGCCGCCGGTTGAGTCCTCTTCATTCCCTTCCGGCTGGCGGATGACCTGATCCGTTCTTTCGGCCGGCTGATTCCTTGAACCATCTTCTTCGGAGGCGGCACGGTCACCTGTTGAGGTACGTGACGGTACCGTCCTCTTCGGGACTGTACGGGTCCGGGTCACCGGTTTTTTCGGCGCCGGTTTCTCCTCCTGGTCTGCTTCGGACGGGCTGTCATCCAGGGCCTTGAAATCGTCATCGGTTACGCCCGGCCTGCGCGGCATGCAGTTCGGGTCGGCGAGGGTTCCGGTGCAGACCAGACCATAGAAACGCCCCGACCTGGCGGACTTCCAGCGGGGATCCATCTCAAGCAGCGTCTTCAGGAACCTGTTGGGCTGCTCATCCGAGCCCCTGGCCTTCTTGTCGAAAAACGCGTCGCTGACCGCAAATGCCAGCTCGACCGTTATCTGGGATTTGGACATGTTGCGGCCGGCCATCAACCTGATGACCGAATTACCCTCGACCATCGCGCTGATGTCCTTTCCGTCGATCTTCAGTTTCTCGAAATAAACGACCCTGGAGTCCGCGCCGCCCGCGCCTCGCCGCCCCTGCTTGAGAGCTCCTATGCTGGAACGCTTGTCGATGATGATCGACGCCTCCAGCGAGCCCATGGAAATGTCGGTAAGAGCGATCGCGCCGGCCTGTTTCGTGGTCAAAACAGGATCCTTTGCCACTAGATTGGTCGCATTGATCTCGAACTGTCCCTCGCTGCCCGACAGACCAGCCTCAAGGTCCCACAGCATGTGGCCGCTGCCGGACCTGATAAGACCTGCCAGCGACAGTGGGCCTGCGGACAGTCCGGCCGGAAGTGGAAAGTCGACGATCTCGTCGATGGTGACGTCGACCGTTTTGTCGATCAACTTGATCCGGACCGGCCCCAGCCATCCTTCTCCGTTTCTGGCGGTCACCTTGAAACTGGGAGAGCCGAACAGGGTCGAGAGCAGCCCGACCTTAACCACGAGCCGGTCGAGTTCGACCTTTCTGGGCTTCTCGGTGCGGCTTCCATCTGGCGCGACGATGACCGATGGTGGCAGGGAGAGGCTCACGCCATCCATGGTGATCCTGCCGAAGCCGCCGGCGCTGACGTCCGAAATCGACAAAGACATGCCGGCCTCGGCAGCCTTCGATTCGATAAACGACTTCAGACGGTCCGACGGCAGCGTGAAGCCGATCGACACCACAAACACCACCACGCCGAACAGCGACATGCCGGAAATCTTCAGCACCTTCTGCGTCCGGGGGTTCCTGATCCAGTCCATTGCCATGACCAGCTCCAGTATCGAAAGCCTATTCGGCCTTCACGGAGGTCTCGCTGTATCTGAATGTCGAGATGCCGACACTCGAGCGGACCCGATTCTTGTCGTTGAACTTCCGGGACATTTCGACCTTGGTGACGAACAGGAGCGACTCGCTCTTCTCGACCGCGTCCAGGAACCGCATCAGGTCGGCGTGCGGAACCTCCTTGAACTCCAGCGTCTGTTCTTCCTGAATGTAGCCGGAGGCCGTCTTCTTCTTTGCCTTCGATGCCTTGCGCGACTTCACCAGGTCAACGGGAGTCTCGACGGTTTTTCCCTCAAAGGAAACAATGTCGGCGAGCCTGGTGCCCATGGCACCCGACACGCTCTCGCTGAGCTCGATGTCTTTCAGGATCTCATTGGCCATGACCCTGACCGAGTCCTTGTTCCCCTTGACCGCCTCTTCGACCGCGCGTCGACGATTCCTGTTCTCGATGTATGAAGGCGCCATCGCCTTCAGATCGATCAGTATCTTCCTGTCTGCCTCGATGTCCTCACGAATGCCGGAAAACACAGCGGAAACGCCGAACCAGGCACCAGCGACAATCACCAGCGACAAAGCAAGGCCAAGGAGGCCCACAAGCCTGCGTTCGCGCCCCGAAAGACGGCCGACCATCGATGAAAGCGACTCGAAAATATTCATCTACTCACCCCCGCCCTGCTCGACCGGCGCCGCCTCGGATTCGGTCGTCCCGTCCTCACGTGCCGCGGAAGCCGGCGCCGAGGCTGCCGAGCAGTCCACCGTCATTCTGATGGAAAAACGCAGCCATCCCTGGTGACGCTGGAACTGGATGCGATCCGTACTCTCGTTCACGATGTCCGAGAAGCAGGGGTCGGCCTTCAGTCGGTCAATCAGTTCTTCAACCTTCTCGATGGATTCAGCCTCGCCCTTGAACGAAACCTGACGCGGCTCAACCCTGATATTCTCGAGCTCCATTGCCCAGCCCAGGTCCACCTCGGTTTCCATCAACTCGCCGCTGTCGGTCAACGCGGCCGCGCCCGCTTCTTCGCCCTGGACTCCGGTGGGTTCGATCTGGACCCCGGCCGGGTCTATCTCGACGCCGGACTCACCTTCGCCACCGCTGCCACCGCCACCACCACCGGCGCCGCCTGCCTGCACCACGGCCTTGAATATTTTTTCGAGCGTCCCAACGCCGGTCCAGGTCGGGAACAAGCCGATTTCCTCGCGCGCGCCCGATCTGACGGTCGCAAGCGCGGAATCAAAATCCGATACGTCCTGTTCGAGAATCCTGGACGCGTATTGAACCAGTTCCGCCTCAATGGCCTTTCGATCATTGACGAGGCCGGCATAGCGCACTGCAGCCCACCCGATTCCGAGCAACGCGAACAGAACGAGCGATGCCGCGAAGAATCGCGCCTTCTCGCGCAGAAGGCCGGCGGCTCCCTGAGCGCCGAACTGCCCGACCCGGAGGTTCAGTGACGCCGGCCCGGAAGAGGCGGCCACACCGGTCGCCAGGGCGAGTACCCTGGTCATCGACGAGTCGAGACCCTGACAACCCTGAGCACCGGGGAAACCGGAGGCGGCCGGATCGAATTCGACGCACTGAAGTGAGAGAGCCTCGGAAAGTGCGGCGGCCACGACTCCGGCGCCAGCTCCGGCAACGTGGACGATGTCGAGGGCGGCCCCTGCCTCGGAAGCCGCGGCCATGCTCAACAGCACCTCGCGCATGAACGGAACCCCGACCTCTCCACCGGAGAGCACCGCCGACGGCAGGGACAGGGCACGGCTCAGGACTACATCACGACCCCGGCAGACGAGAAACTCGACGCTGCCCCCGTCAATCCACACGAACATGCGGTTGCGGTCGTGTTCACCATCTTCCTCGACGAACGGAATCAGCGAGGCCAGCTCAAGCCCTTCGACGCCGACGTGCTGCGGATCAATCCCTTCTGCCTTCCAGGAATCCACGAACCTGGCAAGGGTATCGGTCCTGACACCGACCGCCACCACATCGCCACCGTCCTCGCCGGCTTTCTCGAACGCAATGTGCAGTTCCACATCCAGCCCGGTCGGAAGCGTCCCCGCCAACTCGATCGGGAGAACCTCGGCGATCTTCGCGCGGTCACGGAAGGGAAACGTCAGCCGCCGGACAAATGAGGACTCACCCGGGAATGAAACCACGACCGAATCGGACGTGGAAAGTCCGGGCACCAGAACCCGGTTCAACCCCGTGGCAACCGTTTCGAGCGTTGTCGGCGACGTGTTCTCCCCTTCCGGGGGGACATCCTGGCCGCCAGCCGGCATCAGTTCGAAGGTATGAACCGATTTCAGCTCAAACTTCCGGAGCCTCGTCTCGACGACCGCCGCACGAATGGTGCGGCCGGCGCGCGTCAGTGCAATTACTCTGTGACCCATGTCAGTCCTGTTCCTCCCTGTCGGAGGCCTGTGCCATATCCCTGTCCGTTCCGTACCCCATGTTCTGTTTGGATGAAGAGTCGAACCCCCTCTCCTTCCAGGAAAGCCACGCCGTGGAACCGACGTCAATCACGGCACTCATCTCGTGCCCGGATTCGCCCACCCATCCACTCGAGGTGACTCTCAGCACGTTACTTTTGGTTCCCGCCTGTGCCCTGAGGGTCTCCGCGTTCACAAGAATCAGCTGATTCAGCGGCGCTGGCAGGCGCGACCAGAATCCGACGAAATCGGCCGCCGAATTGAATGCCGGCATGTTCAACTGCGACTTCATGGTTCGACACGTCTCGAACAGATACATCGCCTGATCCATGATCGACCCCGGCGCCATGTAGTTGTATCCGCAGACCGCCAGCTTGTCCGTGGTCAGGTTGTCACACACCAGCGCCTTGATCAGATAGGGGTCGGCCTCGTTCACATTCACTTTTTCCGTGTTGTAAACCGTCAGCATGTTGCTGAACCGGCAGTACAGATCGTCGGTGACTCCCTCGATCATGAGCAGTTCGTTCAGGGAGTCCATCTTCGCGTTCCGTGTGCGGTATCCCCATCTCGAATAACTCTGGTTCTCGCCGGCGCCGGCCGTTGAAAGAAGGTTGCCGTTCGAATCGACGTCCGATCTGGAGTCGTCGGGATCGGCCCAGTCGATTATGTTCATGATCAAATCAACGGCCTTCCGGTCCATGCCGGTCATCGGCGCCTCGTCGATCTGCCCTGCAAGGATCGGATACAGTTTCGAGAAAACCGCTCGTTTTTCCTTATCGGAACTGCCTGAATTCACATTGATTCTGGAATCCTCGGGATCGATTTGCAGTTCGAAGCCACCTTCCTCGATTCCCACGCCCCGGACCCCGTCCAGGTTCATCAGCTTGAACCCCATGAACTCGAGCGAGGACGATGTGAAAACCTCGACGAACTTCGGCGCGAAACGCCACAACTCGAGCCCGGCCGCCCGCCCGGACAATCCGAACGACGCCAGGGCCTGATCCACCATCTTCTGGGACGTTATAACCAGTCGTCCAATCTCCATGCCCGACCTGGCGTGGAAATATGCCTGGGTACGTTTTTCAAGGTTGGTCGCCACCCTGATGTCCACGCGGGTGCGGTAGGTGAACTCCGCCGAAAACGCGGCCAGGATGGTAAGTCCCGTAAGCACGATTATCAGCGCGACACCCCTGTTTCCGCCCTCACGCATCCCGACACCTAGAAGTTAAGCGGCTGCCTGATGTGAACCGGCACCTGGGTCTCGAAGGGGAATTCATTCCCGTCGGAGTCCTCAAGCACCACCCTGATGTAAACCCTTGCCGGCAACTGATATTCCTGAAGCATCTTCTCCTGAGCCTGCTTCATGAACTTCGACCCCTGCGGGGCCACTACCGGCGAAACCTCACCGCCCAGTCCGGCTTTCCTGGCCTCCTCCATCTCGACCTTCCACTCGTCGACCCAGTCTTCCTTCTCCTCGTCCCAGTAACTCAGGCGGAACTCACGGACACCATCGGCGATCACTTCCTCGACGCCGCCCTTCTCTGGATCCAGGTCAAGGACCGCCTTCTCGCGACGGAAGATCACGTCCTTTCCGTCGAGACTGCCGAGCCTGTATTCCACCAGGGCCTGATCCGATTCCCGCGCACCGCGACGCCTGCGCTCGTGGCTGAAGGTGGTCATCATCAATCCTTCCTCGCGGCCGTCGAACAAGGTCTCGAAAGCCGGTTCCGACGGATTGACATGATTCGACAGGAATGCCATCGAGATGTCGGCTTTCATGTGCGACAACAGAACCTGTGCCGAGTGGTTCAATTCCTCGACGCGCGTGATCCTGTCGCGTGACTTCATGGTTATGCTGATCGACTGGTACATCATCAGCGCGATGACAGCGACAAGACCGACCGAGATCATCACCTCAAGCAGCGTGAAGCCGCGGCGCGACGACTCGATCCGGATGTGACGCGAAGTCCTCACTGCTGTCCTGTCCCCTTCAACGCATTGATGGCGTCGTCGATCTGCCTGTTTCCCGTGTTGGCGGGCGCGCTGCTGTTCACCATTCCCGAAGCCTCGCCCGCCTCGCGAGCCATCTCGGCGTCGCGCATCGCCTGAACCTCCTCCTCGGGAAGCGACACGATGAACGTCTCGACCTTGAAATCGCGCTGTTTCCTGGGGCCGTCGTCCCACGTCATCGTGACCGTCAGCTTCCTGGTCCGCATCGCGACCTGATCAATGATCTGCGGCATGTAGCTGGACAACATCGTTACGCCCATCATCAACTGGGAAAGATTGATATTGCACAGCGACATGATGTCCCCGGCCATCGGCCCGAAAAGAGGGGCCAGAGCAGCCATTCTGCTGACGTCGAAGCCAGCCGCCGCGCCGGAAGGAAGCCCGTCCTCGCCGGCGCCCATCATGCCGCCCATGTCGCCGGTGAACGTTTCCAAGCCAGCCTGTATCAATTCCTGCATCTGCGACGGGTCGAGGTCCATCGCCTCCAGGTCGTATGAGCAGTCGAACACGTCGTCGAACTCGTTGGGCAGTTCGCAGTCCCTCCCTTCAAGGTCGTTCGACGGAAAACCTTCGCGCACGTAATAGGCCTGAATGTCGTTGACGACGCTCTCCATCAGATATGACGCGGTGGTCATCCTGGTGATTCTGGAAACCTGAGTCATCGCGGTCGAATTCCCGAACGTGATGATCGCCAGCCCCATTGCAAGGATGGTCAGCGAAATCAGGACTTCGGTCAGGGTGAATCCACGCGCCGCGGAAACCCGCCCGTCTCTTCGCGTCCGATT
>JAGOFO010000045.1 GCA_017997155.1 Myxococcota bacterium | reverse complement strand
GTTCACAAGCCGAACCTGGCGGGTCACCGGAGAACCGACCTGAGTCGTGCCGAAACTGGTGGATTCCGGTAGCACGACGAGCTTGCAGCCGCCGGCGGTCGTATCCGTGGCAACGCCGTTGTCACCCGGCTCGACATCGACGGGGTCGACCGCGTCGGCCGTGTCGACCGCGTCGGCCGTGTCACCCGGTTCGGCCCGATCCTGCTGCGCCACGTCGACCGCGTCGGCCGTGTCGGACTACAAAACATCCAGGGCGCCCTGGTCGTCCGAACCGGAACCGCCCGTTCCACAAGCAGCCAAAAGACAGCATGAAGTCATTGCCCAGCACCCGATAAAGCCACGAATAGTCATTGATTCACCTCGATGGGCATACAACCGGATCATTCTATGTTTTGTGACCGGCCGACACAACGATTCAATTCTCGACAATGATTTCCCTGTTCACACTCCCGGGACAAGCCGGATTTCACTCCGGACTGTTTTGACCCCGACCATTCAATAGTCTAGAATCCCACGGCGTCCGTGCGCGCACGGTGCCGCGAAACGATGACCAACGCAGGAGCCGAGGAGACACCCGATGACCAATCTACGAGAAATGCTGAAGAGAATCGCGACCATGGCCGTGATCGCCGGACTGACGGCGATTGCCGCGGGTTGCGGCGACAACGGAAACGAGACGCCGGACGCCACCGACACGGTTGAAACCGACACGGCCGACGTGACTGGCGACACATCGGATATTCCGGTGGTCACTACCGGGTACTCGGCGGGTATCGGCATCACGGACCTCAGCGGCGAAGTCGGAACCACCATGGGCGGCTACGGCAACTGTATGAACGTTCCGGACTACTGCCGTTTCGCGGAAGGCGTGCATGACCCGCTGCTGGCCCGCGCCATAGCGGTCCGCGACAACGCGACCGGCGAGGCGGTAATCTTCGTGGCTACCGACCTGGTCGGCGTGCTTCGTTACGACGTGGATCTGATTCACGAGGCGGCGGCTGAAAAGTTCCTGCAGGAATTCGGCATCGACAACTTCGATGGCCGGCGCATCATCATCACCGCTTCCCACACGCATCACTCGACCGACACGATGGGTCTGTGGGGGCCGCTCGATGGATCCGGTCGCAATGAAGAATACGCGGCGTTCATGCGCGAACAGGTGCTGGACGCGGCAGTCAAGGCATGGGCCGACCTGCGCCCGGTCGACATCTTCCACGCGAACACGGCGACCGCCCCGAACTACGACAGCGACATCTACGCCGACGACACGGCGATCCAGACGCTGCACTTTGTCGACAAGGCGACCGGCAAGACCGCCTTCACGATGACCAGGTGGACTGCCCACGTCACGAACTACCCGCAGGCGCTCAAGGCCTTCTCGGCCGGTCACATCGGCACGTTCTGCAGGCGCATGGAAGAACTGACCGGCGCCCCGGCTGTCTACGTCCAGGGCATGGTCGGCTCTGTCTACACCGAGGGTTACATGCTGGACAAGCCCGGCGAGGAACCGTGCGTGATGGAAGACATGTTCCCCGAGGGTTACCAGGATCCCGACCTCAGGCAGGAGTTCATCTCCGCGGTCAGCTGTTTGGGCACAGGCCTGGCCGATCTGGCGTTCGCGGACCTCGCGAACGAGACCGCGGTGCCCGAGACCGGACTGAAACACCGGTTCCACAAGTTCGGATTCCATCCCGAGACCACGGTCCCGGTCATGCTCGACTACACCATGTTCGACTATGTCGAAATCGGCCCGCTGCACTTCGATGTGCCTTCGGCCGAAGAAATGGACGATCCGGAATCGACGATGGACACGCAGTTCAACTGGACGACCATCGGCGACGTTCACGTGATCACGGTCCCGGGCGAGGGACTGCCGGAGTTCGGCAAGCAGATCGAGCGGGTACTTGCGCGTTCCGGCGGCAAGGTCATGACGGTCGGCCTGGGACAGGACTGGCTTGGATACATTCTCTCGTGGCAGCAGTGGCGCGACGATGACGACAGAATCCTGTACAACAAATCCCTGTCAGGCGGCCAGTACCTGCAGTCACGCTATCTGGAAGAGCTTCAGCAGATGGTCACCACCGAGACCGGCAAGGCTCCGGAATGCAACGGCGCCGAAGTGAAGTGCAGCGAGGACGGCTACAAGGTGATGGAGTGCCACTCCGGCCTGTGGTTCGAGACCAACAACTGCGTGGCGACCATGGGCGGACTGTGCGAGGCGTCGACCGACGGGCTGTCGGCCCAGTGCGTCGAGCCATGGAAATGGGGCTCGCCCACGTGGGACAAGTGCGAGGACAACCCCGCCGCCACGACGGAGTCTCTGGGCATCAAGGCCACGTACTACGATGATATCGCCGGCCGCCTGCACATCAATCCGCAGCTCAAGTGGCTGGCGGGAGTGACGCTGCCGAAAGCCGAAGTCGCATGCACGGGCGACCAGGTCGCCCCATGTTACGCTCCGACCGTTTCCGAGGCCGATGCCACGTGGCAGGACGTTCAAGGCTGGCACACCGGCGAGAACGACGGTCTGTGGAGCGCGCTGTACCTGGCCTCCCAGGCGTACCGCTATGCCGTCACCAGGGATCCAGCGGCTCTAGAGATCATCCGCACGCTGATGGAAGGCGAGAAATGGCGCATGGAGATCACCGGCGTGCCCGGACTGTTCACCCGCCAGTACATCCCGGCCGGCGTCGACGGAATCGCCTGCCCCACCGACCTGGAATCCTACATCCCGGACGTTGAGAAGGACGACAACCGGTGGCTGAAGATCGCGTCGGACGGCTGTATCCAGACGGTCGACGGAAACACGATGGAATGGGTCAAGCACGACGTGTGCGTTCCGGTTCAGTACGCCGACTGGTGCCTGCTGGACAACGTGTCGCAGGACGAGTACGCCGGTCACATGTTCGCGCTCGGCGCCGTGTGGCGGCTGGTGGATGACAAGCAGATCAGGACCGCGGCGGCGAACATGCTGGGCCAGGTCGGCAATCACCTGATGGTCAACTGGATGCGTTTCAAGGACTGGGACGGTCGCGACACCGAACACGGCAAGATGAATATCTACTCGTTCGCGAACGCGCCTGGATTCCTGGCCGTTCACTCGCTGGACTTCATGCAGATGGCGGCAGTGGCCTCGGGCCGAAAGGACCTGCGCGACTTCTACAACAAGTGCCTGCTGCAGAGCGAAGGCAAGAGCTGCGAAGGCTGGCCCTGGGACGGGGAACCCGCGTACGATTCCGAGCTTGACAACCTGATCCTCTACAACGGACCTGAAGGCTGCAAGGCGAACTACAACAACTTCAGCATGGTCTTCGCGGCGATCCACCACCTGGCATGGTTCGCGGGCGATATCGCCCTGAAGGAAAAGGTCCAGGCCGCATGGGCCAGTCACTTCATGAACGAGGGCGACCAGCCGCGCGCCATCGAAAAGCAGAAGAACCCGTGGTTCAACTTCGGCTATGCCGCCATGAAACGGCTGGACGCCGACAATCCGCACGCGTATGACCTGGTCTCCGACGGCATCTGCAGCCTGAGGGAATTCAGGACCTCGCAGGCCGAACACTTCGGCGACTCGGCATCGACTTACCCCGGCTACTGCGAGTCGCGTTTCGACGGTGAGTTCCAGGCGGAGTTCCCGGTTCCGGTTGGCGAACGCTGCGCTTCAACGTTCGAGTGGTGGGGAGACCCCTACAGCCGCGAGACTTGCGGCGAGGCCCCGTGGAACCTGAACGTCCCGACCGGATACCTGCTGCCTTACTGGATGGGCCGCTACTACGGTTTCATCACCGCGGACATGTAATCCCGACCCTGTTGCCTGGATGAGTATGAACACCCCGGACGCCCGCACCGACCAACCGCGTGAGACCAGGATCGGCGATCGAATCTGGCTGTCCGCGCCCGGGGTGTACCGGATCGTGTTGACGACCGGGTACGAGACCGGCGACGTCAACGTGTGGCTTCTGGACGGCGACGAACCGGTCCTTTTCGACGCCGGCACCGGAACGGATGCGTCAAACAACGAACTGCGCGGCGCGCTGGCGGACATCGGACGCAGGATGACCGATATCCGCATGCTGCTGCTGACCCACGCGCACATCGATCACTGCGGCGGAGCCGGGGTAGTCGCGGGTGAGGCGGGATGTCCGGTTCTGGTGCACGAAAGCGAGTTGCGGCGCGTGCGCGACTTCAAGGCGGTTTCCAGGGTCGAGGTCGAGGCGATGGCGCCGGTACTGGACCTGATGGGTTTCGAGGGCGACGTGGGCGACCGGGCCAGGACGATGCTGGACTCGCTGTCGTCGACCGCCGTGCCCTGCCCCGACGCGATGCCGCTGCCCGAGGTGGTCGATGTCGGTGGCCGCAGGATTTCATGGAGTTACCGCCCGGGGCACTCGCCGGCCGACGTTGTGTTCCTCATGGACGACATGCCGCTGGCTTTCACCGGTGACCATATCCTGCCGCATGTGGCTTCAAGTCCGGCGCTGGATTACCGCGACCAGGGCATGTACCACCAGGCGCTGCCGCGATATCGGGCGAGTCTGGTGGAATCGGCGTCCCTGACGAGGCTGACCGGTTGTCCCGGTCACGGCGCCACCTTCGCCGACGTGGGCGCGCGTGCCCGGATGATCATGCGGACCCAGGAGATCAGGTTGTCGCGCGTTCGCGGAATAGTAACGAAAACTGGCGCGCGGACCGTGTTTCAGGTTACATGTGAACTGTTCGGCAGGAACTTCAGGTGGGAAATACTGATGCTTGCCAACGAGACGGCCGGCTACCTGAAGGTGCTGACCGATGAAGGGGTCGTCGCGATGCAGCGCGCCCCGGGAGTACCGGATCGCTTCATCCCCATGGCCGATGGATCGGTTGAATCCGGTTCAGGCGGCAGATGGCCGACGGATGCCGGTCATAACAGGATAGTGACATCATGAACAAGTCAGACCTTCTGAAGTACCCGCTTACCGAGCTCGAGGGCTTCGGACGGTACCCGCGCTCGCAGGCGCGCGTGGTGCCGGTGTGGGAGGATTTCATGGCCGGCGAGGCGCTGCGCAGGCGTGGCGATTTCCGCTTCCTGGCGCGCGGCACCGGACTTTCGTACGCGGACGCGTCCCTGAACGCGGGAAACATATGCCTGGCGATGAAGCCGCTGAACCGTTTTCTGGCGTTTAACGCGGACACCGGTCTTCTGCACGTCGAGGCCGGCGTCACGCTGAAGGAAATACTGGAATTCGCGATTCCACGCGGATACTTCCTGCCCGTCACGCCCGGAACGGCCCACCCGACCATCGGCGGATGCGTCGCGTGCGACGTGCATGGCAAGAGCAAGCTACCGCTCCACAACTATTTGAAATGTCTGCACATGATGCTGGCGGACGGATCGCAGATCGCGTGCTCGCCGGACAAGCATCCCGACCTGTTCTACGCGACCTGCGGCGGCATGGGACTGACCGGCGTCGTCCTCAGCGTCGAAATCGAGTTGATGAAGATCAAATCCAGCTACATCAGGTACGAAGGCATCCGCGCCTCGAACCTGGAAGCGATCTTCCACGAGTTCGACAACACCGACGAATGGCCGATGACGGTGGCATGGATCGACTGCGTGGCCGGCGGCGGCAAGCTGGGCCAGAGCATCATGATGAAGGGACGGTTCGCCGAACCGCACGAGGTTCCCAGGGGCAAGAATCCGCTGCAGGTGGCGAACAAACTGAAACTGACCGTGCCGTTCAACTTCCCGTCGTGGATCCTGAACAAATACACGGTGTCGGCGTTCAATTTCGCATACCAGGCCAAGCATCCGAAGAAGCTGGAAACACTGATGGACTACGAGAGCTTCTTCTATCCGCTTGACGCGATTTCCCACTGGAACAGGATTTACGGAAAGCCCGGTCTGCTGCAGTACCAGTTCCTGATCCCGCCGGAAGCCAGCCTGAAGGGTATCCGCACCCTGCTTGAGATGATAAGCGCCACCGGCAAGGCATCGTTCCTGGCCGTTTTGAAGAAGTTCGGAGAGATCGAGAACCCTGCCCCGCTGTCGTTCCCGAAGGGCGGCTTCTTCCTGGCGCTGGATTTCCCGTACGGTGACGGAAAAATCCTGGAAAACATGAGGGAATGGGACAAAAAGGTGCTGGATTTCGGCGGACGTCTGTACCTGGCCAAGGATGGCCGGATGGACAGGTCCACCTTTGAGAAGATGTACCCGCGCGTGGCCGACTTCAAGCAGGTGAAGGCGAAGTACGACCCTGGATGCGTTTTCCAGTCGGACATGGCGCGCAGGCTTGGCCTGGTTCGCTGAGTGATGGCGGACGGAGTGTACGGAAGCAGGAGCGACAGATGAAAAACATACTGATACTTGGCGCGTCGTCGGGGATTGCGCGTGAGGTGGCCAGGCTGCTGTGCCGTGAGAGCCGGCTGATTCTGGCCGGAAACGACCCTGACGTGCTGAACAAGATCGCGTCCGACCTTGAACTGAGGTCGCAGGGGAACAAGCCGGTGGTCGTGGAATTCGACGCGCGCAACACGGCGGGCCATGGGGTTTTCATGCAGAACCTGCTGGCGAATATCGAACGGATCGACGAGGCGTGGCTGTTCTTCGGGGCGATGGTCGACGAGGCCGATGCCCACCGGCGCCCGGAACTGGCCGCTACGATGGCGCAGATCAACTATGTCGGAGCAATGACCATTCTCGAGCACATTGCCCTTCACATGGAACAGAACCGGGCGGGTCTGATCGCGGCCGTCTCATCGGTCGCGGGCGATCGCGGGCGTGCCAGCAACTACCTGTACGGCTCGACCAAGGCGGGACTGACCGCCTACCTGTCGGGACTGCGGGCCCGCCTGGCGGCGTCCGGCGTGCATGTCACCACGCTGAAGCCGGGCTTCGTGGATACCCCGATGACGGCGACCCTGAAGAAGGGTCTGTTGACGTCGCAGCCCGACAAGGTGGCGCGATGCATGCTGCGCGCCGCCCGCCACCACAGCAACACGGCCTATGTGCCGTTCTTCTGGGGATTCATCATGTTCGTCATCATCCACCTGCCCGAGTTCATCTTCAAAAAGGTCAAATTCTAGGCGTTTCGCGGAAAGGGCGAATTGTCATTCGCCCCTACGCGGAGGCGGTTCGCCCCTACGCCTGACCCTGACCCCAGGTTGCTTTTACTACCACCATGGCTACAATAGCGCCGCAAGCGACGGCCGGTGTGTACTGCCGCCTGCCTTTCAACGAAAGGTAGTGTCATGGTCCTTTTTGGCGCCTCCCTGGTTGTGTTGTTCGTCTCGGGCATCGCGGCCATGCTGAACTCCGGCCGCCACCCCGGCCGCGCGGCCATTCTGGGCGTTTCGGGCGCGGTGACCGGCGCCGCCCTCGCGATCGCATCCGCCGTACCGGTGCTGGCGGGCGCCCCATCCTGGCAGGCCTGGACCCTTTGGCAGACACCGCTCGGTCCCATGAACATAGCCCTCGACCAGCTGTCGGCCATCTTTGCCATCCTGATCTCGACGGTCACGGCACTGGCCGCGATTTACGGTCGTGGATACCTGTCCGGACACGGCACGGACCCGCGCGCCGCCGGACGCTCATGGTGCTGGTTCAACCTCCTGCTGGCCTCGATGCTGCTGGTGGTCTTCGCGGCTGATGGACTCACCTTCCTGATCGGCTGGGAGTCGATGTCGCTGGCATCGTTCTTCCTGGTCCTCTTCGACCACGAGCATCCCGGCGTGACGCGCGCCGGCTGGATCTACCTGATCACGACACACATCGGCGCCGCCTTCCTGTTCGTCATGTTCATGCTTGCGGGTAACGGCACGTCGCTGGACTTCTTCTCGATCAACGCGGCCGGAAACCTGCGTGCCGACCAGAGTCTCGCCAACACCATCTTCCTGCTTGCGCTCGCGGGCTTCGGCACGAAAGCCGGCCTTGTTCCGACCCACATCTGGCTGCCCGAGGCACACCCCGCGGCGCCGTCCCACGTTTCGGCGGTGATGAGCGGCGTGATGATCAAGACCGGCATCTATGGTCTTCTGCGCATCATTTCGATGCTCGGCGTGCCCCCGCTCTGGTGGGGCTGGACCCTGGTCGTCATCGGTTCCGCCTCTGGCATACTTGGCGTGCTGTTCGCCCTGGCCCAGCACGACCTGAAACGACTCCTGGCCTACCACAGCATCGAAAACATAGGCATCATCGTCCTGGGCATGGGGATCGGACTGGTCGGTTCCGCGACCGGCAACCACCTGGTGGCCATGCTCGGATACGCCGGGGCAATCCTGCACACCTTGAACCACGGCGTCTTCAAGAGCCTCCTTTTCATGGGCGCCGGGTCGGTTATTCACGCCACCGGGTCCCGCGATATCGACAGACTCGGCGGACTGATGAAACGCATGCCCGTGACCGGCGCCACCTTCCTTACCGGCGCCGCCGCGATCTCGGGACTGCCCGGCTTGAACGGCTTCATGAGCGAATTCCTGATCTACGCGGGCGCCTTCATGTTGATCGTGTCGGGCGGCGCGATCTGGGCCGGGGTGGTCACGGCGCTGTCGCTGGCCATCATCGGCGGACTTGCCCTCGCCTGCTTCACCAAGGCCGCCGGAGCCGTCTTCCTGGGCGAACCGCGCGGCCCCGCTCCAGCCAACGCCACCGAGTCGCCCCGCGCCATGCTGGGCCCGATGATCACGCTCGCTGTATTCTGCGTCGGCCTCGCCCTCGGCGCCCCCTGGCTGGCAAAAATGGCCGGCACCGCCACCGGCATGGCCGCCGCGTCCGCGTCGTTCCCGGACTCGCTGCAGGTGTTCAACCTGCTGGCCGACATCACCGTCGCCACGGTCCTGCTTGTATTGCTGGTGCTGGCTGCCGCGCTTCTGCGAAGCCACGTTCTGAAGGGACGCGCCTCGACCGTGTCGCCTACCTGGGACTGCGGCTATGCCGCCGCCTCGCCCAGGGTCCAGTACAGCGCCTCGTCCTTCGCTGACCCCATAGTGCGCATGTTCCGTATCGTCCTGCGCACGCGGCGGCACGTGCAGGCCCCCGAAGGATTCTTCCCCACGGCGGCCTCGCTCGAAACCCATACCGATGACGTTCTGATGGCGCGCGTGTTCGAACCGGCCGCACGCGGGGTCACAAGACTGGCCTCGCTCGTGTCGCGCCTGCAGCAGGGTTCCACGCACCTTTACCTTATGTATATCTTCGTCACGATCATCATCCTGATGATCTGGAACCTGAGGTGACATCCATGATCATCTCCGCCATCCAGGTTCTTCTCGCGCTTCTGCTGGCGCCCGCGCTGCTCTCGATCATCCGCATCGTCAAGGCGTTCTTCGGCGGACGGCACGGACCGACCCTGCTTCAGCCCTACCGCGACCTGTGGAAACTGGCCCGCAAGGCCCCGGTCTACAGCCGCACCACAAGCTGGGTTTTCCGCGCCAGCCCGTCCGTGACGCTCGGAGCGGTTCTTGCGGCGCTGGCGGTGCTTCCACTCTGCGGAGTGCCCGGTCCGCTTGCCTTTAGCGGCGACTTCATCTTCCTGGCATACGCCTTCGGACTCGTCCGCTTCTTCACGGTCGCCGCGGCCCTCGACACCGGTTCCCCATTCGAGGGCATGGGCGCGAGTCGCGAGGTCCAGTTCTCGGCCCTTGCCGAAGTCGCCCTTTTCTCCTGCCTGATCGCGCTGGCAATCCTTTCATCCAGCATGTCGCTGTCAACCATGCTGGATCACTCGTGGGCCGCCGCCGGGAACATGCGCGGCGAAGGCGTCCTTATCCTGGTCGCCGCCGCGCTGATGCTGGTTCTGCTGGCCGAAAACGCCCGAATCCCGGTCGATGACCCGACAACGCATCTCGAGCTGACCATGATCCATGAAGTCATGATCCTCGATCACTGCGGCCTGGATCTGGCGATGATCGAGTACGCGTCGGCGCTGAAGCTGTGGATCTGGTCGGCCATCGTCATCTCGGTCGCGCTTCCGATGCGGACCGGCGACGCGGCCTTCGACATCGTGGCCGGCGTGTGCGGCGTGTTTGTAATCGGCATTCTCATCGGCGTCATCGAATCGATCATGGCCCGCCTCAAGCTGCTGAAGGTGCCGCAGCTTCTGGTGGTTGCGATGGTGCTTGGGCTGCTCGCGGTGGGCCTGGGACTGAGGTAACGGATGCAGACGATCCTGGAATTGCTGGCGATCTGTTTGATTCTGCTGAACTTCCGTCTGCTCGGCGCGTCCAGGCTGCGCTCCTGCGTCGGCGCGGTTGCGATTCAGGCGCTGGCACTGAACCTGCTGCCCCTGCTCTCGTCAGCCGGCGAGGACTGGTGGATCATCGCGATGATGGCCGGCTCGACAGCCATCAAGGTCATCGTTCTGCCCGCGCTGGTGCTGCGCGCAATCGATCGCACCAAGGTCGTCAACGAAATCGAGCCCCTTGTCGGATACACGAAGTCATTGATCATCGGCGCGGCAATGCTGGCGCTCTGCGCCCTCGCCTCCAGGCGGCTGACCGTTCCGCTCGGCGGCGTCGACCAGATCCTGGTCCCGATTTCGCTGTTCACCATCCTGACTGGCGCTTTCCTGCTGGTCGCGCGCAGGAAGGCGATCACCCAGGTCCTGGGTTTTCTGGTGCTTGAAAACGGGGTTTACCTGTTCGGCGTCACCTTCGCCGTCAGCGAACCCTGGCTGGTGCAGATGGGCGTGCTGCTGGATCTGATGGCGGCCGTTTTCGTAATGGGAATCATCATTTACCACATCAACCGGGAGTTCGATCACATCGACATCGACCGGTTGTCGAACCTGAGGGACGGACGCTGAAGGCGTCGGAGGGACCGAACGATGCTCTGGGCGCTGATACTGCTGCCTGCGATATGCGGACTGCTGGTGTTTCTGCCGTTCATCGGACGTGCCAGCCGCGTGATCCTGGTTTCGGCCTCGATCGCGCACCTCCTGATGGTCACTTCGATCTGGCTTCAGGTTCGCGGTTTGATGTCCGCGCCGCTCATCGCGCTCGGCCTGCCGGACAACTCGCTGGACATCGGGATGACCGCCGCTGGCGGCTGGCTGGCGCTTGATCATCTGTCGCTGCTGTTTCTGTCCATCATCAGCGTGCTGTTCCTGGGCGCGTCGCTCTACTCGCTTGGTTACCTTGGGCCCGAGCGCAAGCGACGCATCATCGACTATCGCGACGAACTGCACCTGAACAACCAGCCCGACGCCGTTTTCATCTCATGCCTGCTGCTGTTTCTGTCGTCCACGACGCTGGTCACGACCGCGCGGCACATGGGTATCATGTGGATCGCCATCGAGACGACCACGCTCGCCACCACCCCGCTTATATTCTTCCACCGCAACGCCCGCAGCCTGGAAGCCGCGTGGAAATACCTGCTGCTCTGTTCGGTCGGAATCGCGATGGCGATGCTCGGCAACTTCTTCCTGGCCGTCGCCACCGCGCGTGGGGGCATGGAAGAAACAGGTCTGTTGATCCCGGACCTGCTGGCGGTCGCCCCCGGCATGTCTCCGAACTGGCTGAAGGCGGCCTGGCTGCTGATGCTGGTCGGCTACGGCACGAAGATGGGCCTGGCGCCGATGCATTCCTGGCTTCCCGACGCGCACAGCGAGGCGCCGTCGCCGGTGTCCGCCCTGCTGTCCGGAGCCCTTCTCAACTGCGCGTTCCTGGCCATCCTGCGTATGCTCGGTATTCTGGACGCTTCCGGAATGGGCGACTTCGGTCGGCACACCCTGATCGGATTCGGACTGCTGTCCATCCTGTGGGCGGCGATGCTGATGATCCCGCAGACCGACTACAAGCGCATGCTGGCGTACTCCAGCGTCGAGCACATGGGCATCCTGGCGACCGGCATCGGCATCGGTGGCCTGGCCACCAGCGGCTCCCTGTTTCACGCGGTGAACCACTCGCTGACCAAGGGCGCCCTGTTCCTTGTCGCGGGCAACATCCTGGCGACCTTCAAGACGAAAAACATCAACGATGTCAGGGGCCTGCTGCGGTCGGCGCCCGTTCAGGGAGTCCTGTGGGTGGCCGGTCTGCTGGCGATCACCGGGGCGCCCCCGTTCGGACTGTTCTTCAGTGAACTCCAGATCCTTCGCGGAGCGATCCAGACAGGACACTGGGTGGTGGCCCTGCTGTTCCTGGCCGGTCTGGCGCTTGCCTTCGCGGCGATGCTCTGGGCCCTCGTCAGGATGGCCTGGGGCAGCCCGATCGAGGGAACCGGTCCCGGCACCAACCACACGCACTCCGTCTTCTCCGAGGCGGTGCCGGTGGTTCTGCTGGTGGCGGTGATGCTTCTGGGACTGTGGATGCCTGGTCCGCTGGCCGAGGTGATTGAACTGGCGACGAGGGGATTGAGATGACCGCATCCGACGAAACGATCCTCTTCATCCCGAACGGGTCGGCGGTTCCCACGGCGCAAGTCCCCGTGCTGCGGATGGGCACGTGGCTTGGCGTGGTGGCGAACTGTCTGGCCGGAGGAAACCGCCTGTCCGCCCTTTTCGCGATCGAGGCCGACAATCGGCACCAGTTGTTCGCGGTGCTGGGCTCGCCCGCGCGGAAACAGGTCGGCGTCGTATCCACGTTCGTGTCCGGTTCATACCCGTGCCTGACCACCGACTGCCCGTCTGCCCACTGGTTCGAGCGCGAAATCTACGAATTGCACGGGGTCGAGCCCGAGGGGCACCCGTGGCTGAAACCTGTACGGTTCGTGCGACCGCACGTCCAGGGCAGGTTCCGCCCGACCATCGGTGTCACGGGCTTCTTCGGGATGGAAGGCGCCGAAGTCCACGAGGTCGGCGTCGGGCCGGTGCACGCGGGCGTGATCGAGCCGGGTCATTTCAGATTCCAGTGTCATGGCGAGACCGTATACCACCTCGAGATTTCGCTGGGATACCAGCACCGCGGCATAGAGCGGGCGCTGACCGGCGGGCCCGATGGACGCACGATCCACTACCTGGAGACGGCCGCGGGCGACTCGACCATGGCGCACGCGTCGACATACTGCCGCCTGGTAGAGGCGCTTACCGGCGTCAGGCCGTCGCGGCACTCGCAGATAGTCCGCGCGCTGGGAATCGAGCTGGAACGGATGGCGAATCACTGCGGTGACCTTGGCGCGCTGGCCGGCGACGTCGGCTTCCTGCCCACGCAGAACTACTGTTCGCGAATCAGGGGCGAGATCCTGAACATGACGGCCGTGATCTGCGGCAACCGTTTCGGACGCAACCTGACCATCCCGGGAGGGGTCAGGCACGAACTGGACCGGGAGCGGTGCGACAGCCTCAGGAAGCGGCTTGACGCGATCGAGGCAGACCTGGTTTCAGCGGTTCCTTTGATGTTCGAGACGCCTTCCGTGATGGCCAGGATGGACGGAACCGGGATCGTGACCAGGGATGACGCGATTGCCGTCGGACTGGTAGGTCCAGCGGCCAGGGCCAGCGGAGTACCGGTGGACGTCAGGGTCGACCTGCCGTACGGGGCCATAGACGACCTGGAGTTCCATGTTCCGACGTGCACGGCCGGAGACTGCGCGGCACGGGCCAGCATCCGATGGATGGAGATGCGCCAGTCGATCGAGATGGTCCGGGCGCTGCTGGCGGCGGCGATCCGCGATGACGCGGCGCCACGGGCCAACGGCGTCGAGCAGGCGGTTCGGACCTTGCCGGGAAACATGATGGCGGTCTCGCTCAGCGAAGGCTGGCGCGGCGAGGTCTGTCATGTGGCGGCCACGGACGGGGACGGACGGTTCTCGTTCTACAAGATGGTCGATCCGTCGTTCCACAACTGGTTCGGACTGGCGCTGTCCCTTCGAAACCAGCAGATTTCGGATTTTCCGCTGTGCAACAAGAGTTTCAACCTGTCGTACTGCGGTCACGACCTGTGAGGAATACAGGATGCTTCGCGTACTGAAAGCACGCTTCTTCCAGGGATACAGGACGATGAAGTACCCGCGCGGGTCCGTGCCGGAACTGCCGGACCGCTTCCAGGGCAGGCCCAGGCTTGAAGGCACCTGTCCGGAGGGCTGCCGGGCCTGCGCCGACGCATGTCCGTACGGCGCGATCACGGTCGGCGCCAGACCGGACGGCTCGAATGCCGGCGTGGCCGGGATGCCGGTCGAACTGGACATGGGGCGCTGCCTGTTCTGCGGGAACTGCGCGGCGGCGTGTCCATCGAAGAACATCGCGTTCACGCGTAACTGGCAACTGGCGGCGGCGCGGCGCGAAGACCTGGTAATCACCGCGGAATCGCCCAGGCGGGCGTCATGCCTGTCGGCCACGGCCAAAAAGTACTACTACAAATCCTTGAAGCTGCGGCAGGTTTCCGCGGCCGGGTGCAACGCGTGCGAAGCGGACTCGAACGTGCTGGGCACGCCCGCGTGGGACATGGGAAGGTTCGGAATCCAGTTCGTGGCGTCGCCCCGCCACGCCGACGCGTTGCTGATCACCGGTCCGGTCAGCGAGAACATGGCGCTGGCCCTTGAAAAGACGTGGGCAGCCCTGCCCGGTCCCCGGCTGGCTATCGCCTGCGGAACCTGCGCGATCGGCGGCGGCCCCTTCCTTGACCACCCCGAGACGCTGAACGGAGCCTGCACCACCGTTCCGATCGACCTGTTCATCCCAGGGTGTCCGCCACACCCCCTGACCATCCTCGACGCCCTGCTTCGTTTCCAGGGCATCAAAGTCACCGACTCGCCGTAGGGACGGACGAAAGCCCGGCCGCGATCCGGAATCAATCACCAACTGTTTTCGATATAACCGAAACTTTTGACTGATAACCAAATTGTTTTCGATATATCGAAAACTTTCTACGATAACGATTCCGACGATAGAACCAGGGCACTTGTCGGAATAGAAAGAGGAACCATGTTTATTATTCCAAAGAATCTGATCACACATGCGAAAGCGGCTCGTTTCTTTCTGCTTTTGCCATTCCTGTTTCTATATGGATGTGAAACCACCGTCGATACGGATGCCTTGGACTCGGACGTTGTCAGGGATGCTCCGGCCAGTGACATCCACGATGTCGCTGGGGCACCGTGCGACAACGATTCCTTCTGTTCCGAATGTCCTGTCGGGGTCGGCGAATGCGGGGTTTTTCTGGATTGTGTTGTCGGCTGCGATGATGTCGCGACCTATGACAGGTGCGAAACCGAGTGCGGACAGAACCTTTTCTTGCCGGGAGCAATAGTCCTGGTGGACATGCTCCTGTGCGGAATCGAAAACTCATGTCTGGCCGCCGATCAGGGCGGAGAAGGAATGGAATGCAAAGATGGAGAGGTCTTCGTCGTGAACCCGGGCGAGCCCCCCGTGGGGTGCATGGATGTGGCCTGTCTGCGAGCCCATTGCCGTTCCTACTACACCGGCTGCTTCAGCGGATGCGAAATCCGTTCCTGTGTCGAACTGAAGCAGTGCATCGAACAATGTGAGGACGATGACCCGCTGACCGAACCGGATGAAAATGAAGACTGCGTCTGGAACGACTGCAGGCGACCGGCATGCGCCTCGGCACAGTCCAAGTACGATCACTTCGTGGATGCCACAGGGACACAGCGCTAGTTTGCTTTTTCCTGGGGTTTTGGCGTTCTTACCGGGCGGAAGCCGACGTATGCGCCCTGGGTTTCGGGATCGGCGTGCTGGCGGAAAGAGGCGCTGACTCGCAGGCCGTGGGTGGCCCACGCGCCGCCGCGAACTATCTTCACGAAACCGGTGGCGGGACCGGTCGGATTGACGACCTGCCCTTCAGCATAATCGCCGTACCAGTCCGACACCCACTCCATCACGCTTCCAAGCATGTCGTACAGGCCGTTGCCGCCCGCGTTGCGCGTGGCCACCGGATGTGACTTGTCGCCGCTGTTTCCCTGATACCAGGCGATATCGTCAAGTTCGGTGAACCTGCGATGCTGCCCTTCCGCCGGCTTCGCGAAATCCTCGACCGTCATCATGT
>JAGOFO010000234.1 GCA_017997155.1 Myxococcota bacterium | reverse complement strand
TCAACAGGTCCTTCAGGTTCCCGGCGAAGATCTCCGACGCCTCGCGTTCGCAGTGACCTCCAAGCAGTCCGAAAACCTCGTTCTCCATCGCGGGGAACAGAAGCCTGCGACATGCATCCACACACGCGGTTTCAAGCTGCCCCGACCACGGAGAACGTCGGTTGAGACGCGCCAGCGTCAAGATCCTGGACATGATCACGGGTTCGTCCACGTCCAGGGTCATCTTCAGCACGCCCTCGTTCGCGCCTCGGCGCACCGCGAGAAATCGGTGCGACGGGATGGACACGACGGCCTGCGAAAATTCGTAGTACTGCTCGTATGGAGTCGGCTCGCCGGCAGCCTTGACCTTCGGGGCTACCCTGGAAACCACCTTTCCCGAATCCAGCATCACCTTTCTGGCGTACTGACGAACCTCGGGAGAATCGGACACGGCTTCGGCCACGATGTCCCGCGCACCGGCCAGTGCCGCCTCGGCGTCCTCGACGCCCTTTTCCGGATTCACGTAGGCGACCGCCTCTGTAGCGGGATCGCCAGTCATCGGCTGGGCCAGGATCCTGTCGGCAAGCGGCCTGAGTCCCCGCTCGACAGCCATCGAGGCACGGGTCCGTCGCTTCGGTCTGTAAGGCTGATAGACATCCTCAAGCCTCGCCCTGGTATCGGCGGACATCACCATCGCCTTGAGATCGTCGGTCAACAGGCCGCGCTCGGCCAGTGACTCCAGGATCGACTTCCTGCGACTGTCGAAATCGGCAATGTCCCCGGCCAGCTTCAGGATGGCGCGTACCTGCACCTCGTCCATCCCACCGGTCGCCTCGCGCCGGTAGCGGGCGATGAAAGGAACCGTGGCTCCGTCGGCATCCAGCGCCAGAACCGCTCTTACGGACGCCTCCGAAATGCCGGATGCAACGGCCACGCGAGCATGGATCGATTCGGACAGATTGTCGGGATTCATCAGGTTACTCCGGGAAGCCGCGAAACGGGGCGGACGGTCACTCCTCGCACCAGCAGTTGTCGTTTCCAATCTGCTCGTTGTAACTGCAATCGCCGGCGTACCCCGAGAAACCGGCCATGGCGCAAACGCGTTCGCAGGACGCCTTGCACTCGTAACCTGTCTCGTCGCAGTACAGATACAGCGAGTCGCCCTCGCAGCTCATCTCCCACTCGAGACAAAGCTCGTTCTCGTCGCACTCTTCGACGCCACCGACCTCATCGCAGCCGAAAGAAAGCAGCGCCACGGCCGCAAAGATCACGAATACCAGTTTACGCATCAGAGACTCCCAGAAAAATTCAGGGTGCAAATGTAACCTTTTTCCGGGGGTGGACACAACTGCGTGAAGGACTTTCCGAGGCATGCGGGGCCTTGACTATGATAAATTACGCGTCGGAACCGTTTTTGAATTTCCTGTCGCGGAGTGGTCGATGAGCGGGGACGTAAACAAGCCGGCCCGGAAGTACCCGGTTTGGACAGAGATCACGGTTACGGTGCCGGTCGGCGCCAGGGACGCGGTCATCGGATGGTTCATGGATCGTGGATCCGCCGGGGTCCAGGAGGACTACCCGGGTCTGTTCCCGCTCGACGGAAACGGGCCGGTGACCTCCGGCGACCCGCGCGAATGGCATGGCGAGGCGACGCCCAACCCGGGCGACACGGTGGTTCTGAAAGGCTGGTTGCCGCCCAGGATGGCTGCGGCGCGCGAGGCAGCCGCACTTCGCTCGTTCCTGGAATCGACCTGTATAGCGCTCCCGGACGGACGCGCATGTCCGGTCGACGGGGCGGACATCGAGTCGGTCGACTGGAACGCGATCTGGAAATCGCAGTTCAAGCCAATCCGGATCGGCAGACGATTCACGATCTGTCCCACCTGGGAAGAGCCGCCGCGTGACGGACGAATCGTGATCATGCTGGACCCCGGCATGGCGTTCGGGACCGGCACGCATTTCACCACCGCTTCGTGTATCGAGGCGGCCGAGGACTTCTTCGATCGAGTCGAGACTCCCTCTACCGTTTCCGTGCTCGACGTTGGAACCGGTTCCGGGATTCTTGCGATCGCGGCCTTGAAGATGGGCGCTGGCAGCGCCTTCGGCATCGATGTCGACCCGGATGCGGCCCGTGAATCGCAGAAAAACGCCGCGGCCAACGGCGCAGGGAACAGATACGGCGCGACCGACCGGCCCATCACGGGCAGGGAAGGACAATTCAACCTGGTATTCGCCAATATCCTGGCGCAGACCCTCATGGCGCTGGCGCCGATGATAGCCGCGACTGTGGCCCCGAAAGGCAGCCTGATCACGTCGGGCATCCTCGTCGAATACGAGGACGATGTCGTAAAAAGCTTTAAGTCGCTCGGGTTTGACGTAATATCTGCGCGGCATGACGATTCATGGGCGACGGTTACATTCGAAAAATCTGGATGTTGAAGATGAGCAGCCTGAAAGATTCCAAGTTCATTCAATTCTTCCGCAGCGGTTCCGATCGTCCGGCGGTAACGGCGAGTGGCGACACGCTCAAGCGGATTTTCAATTTCAACCGGATGAGCGTGTTCTTCGCCATCACTCTCGGGTACGGAATCTACTACGTCGGACGGTTGAACTTCGCCGTCGTAAAGCCTGAACTGCTTTACGGCAACATACTGACCAGCACCCAGATGGGTATCATCGACTCGGCTCTGCTGCTGGCCTACGCGGTCGGAAAACTCACGAACGGCTTCATCGCCGACCGGGTCAACGTCAAGCGTTTCATGTCCGCCGGCCTCCTGATCGTCGGACTGATCAACCTGATCCTTGGTTCGACAACGATGTTCATCGCGTTCGTCGCCCTCTGGGCACTGAACGGATGGTTCCAGTCGATCGGCGCGCCGTCCAGCATCGTGTCGCTGGCCAACTGGTTTTCGCCGCGCGAACGCGGCACATGGTATGGGCTGTGGTGCATCAGCCACGACATCGGCGGCGCCCTGAACATGATCATCACCACCGTCCTGGTCGCGTCTCTCGGATGGCGGTGGGGTTTCTGGGCCCCCGGACTTCTTTGCACCGTATCGGCCTTCGTCCTGTACCTGACGCTCAGGGATCGACCCCAGACCTACGGCCTGCCAGCGGTCGCGGAATTCAAGAACGACCCGTCACCCATCGCGAAAAAGTCCGATTCGGTCAACCACCTGCAAGCAGAAGTCCTCAAGAACCCGAACGTGTGGGCACTCGGCCTGTCAAGCGCCCTGATGTACATCACCCGTTACGGCATGTACGGCTGGGCGATCCTGTTTCTGCACGAGGCGCGAGGCTACAGCCTGATCGAATCCGGCGTGATGATGTCGGTGCTTTTCGTGACCAGCATGATCGGCGAAGCGGCTTCAGGCTTGATTTCGGACATTTTCTTCAAGGCCAACCGCAACGTTCCGTGCCTGATCTTCGG
>JAGOFO010000233.1 GCA_017997155.1 Myxococcota bacterium | reverse complement strand
CAGCAGACCTCGGCCATGGTCTACGACGACCTTTACATGCGCCCGTGGAACACCTGGTGGGACGGCACCCGCAACAACCTGTTCGTCTACGACATGGTCGGCGGCGGCATCAAGGCGGTCGCGACGGGCGACTTCGACATTCCGACCATTCCGTGGGGCGGCGTCGAGGACTACGCGATCTCCACCGACGGCAAGGCAGTCTGCTACACCGCGAAGAAGGTCGAGAAGAAGTACCGTTCCACGAACACCGACCTGTTCGAAGTGGTCAACGGCAACACCGTCCAGATCACCACGAACAAGGGCGCCGACCACTCCCCGAAGTACTCCCCCGACGGCAGGTTCATCGCGTTCCTGTCCCAGGATGTCGAGAATTACGAGTCAGACCGTGTCCGCCTGAAGGTTTACGACCGGAAAAGGCAGGAAGTCATCTCGCTGACCGAAACGGTTGACGACTGGGTGATGGAATTTGTGTGGATGGCCGACAGCAGCGGCCTGTACGCGACCGTCGCGCGCGAGGGTCATCGCGTCCTTTACCAGGTTTCGCTGAACAAGCGCGTCGGGGCGTCGGCCGTGTTCCAGCGTGGAATGTACCGGCACCTTTTCCTTTCGCGGGACGGCTCGCAGCTTCTTTTCACGAACGAGACGATGACCACTCCGCCCGAACTGTTCACTATGAACCTGAAAGACGGAAAGTCGGTCAAGTTGACGTCGCTGAACGACGACGCGCTGAAGAACATCCTGATGCCGACGGTCGAAGAGATCAGGTGGGAAGGTTCCACTTCCTCCAGCGGCAGGAAGCGCAACGTTCACGGCTTCCTGGTTCGCCCGGTTGACGATTCCGGCAAGGTCATCAAGAAGAAGGTTCCGCTTGTAGTGATGGTTCACGGCGGACCCCAGGGCGCCTGGGAAAACTCGCTGCATCCGCGCTGGACTCCGCTTGGACTGACCGCGTCCGGATACGCCGTGGCGATGCCGAACATCACCGGCAGCTTCGGGTACGGACAGGATTTCGTGGTCGACGTGTCCGGCGACTGGGGCGGACGCCCGTACGAAGACGTCATGACGATGGTCGATTACCTGTCGCGCGATTCCAGCATCGATGGTCAGCGCGTGTGCGCGATGGGCGGTTCCTACGGCGGATACATGGCCAACTGGCTGGAAGCCAAGTCCGGCGACCGGTTCAAGTGCCTGGTTTCGCACGCCGGGCCGGCCGACCTGCGCATCATGTACGGCACGACGGACGAACTCTGGTTCCCGGAGTGGGAGATGCGCGGCACGCCGTGGGATTTCCCGGACGAGGTCCAGAAATGGTCGCCGCTGTCCTATGTCGTGGATTTCAAGACTCCGATGCTGGTGATCCACGGCGCGAACGACTTCCGCGTTCCGCTTGAACAGGCTCTTGGCATGTTCACCGCACTCAAGCGGCGCGACATCGATGCCCGGCTGGTGGTGTTCCCGGACGAGGACCACTTCATCAGCACGCCCAGAAACAGGCGATTCTGGTACGGCACCGTCAACGAGTGGCTGGGCAGGTATCTTGGGAAGTGAGTCCGTCTTCTCCCGTATTCATTCCTTCCGATGTCGCGCGCAGACTGCAGTCCTACGCGGACGAGTCGGTCAGGCGCGGACTGCTGCGTGAACTGCTTGACCGTCTTCCCGACGGCGATCTGCTGTCGTTTCTGGGATTCCTTGTGTGCAGAACCGACCGCGCCGACTTCAGGACGATCTATCTGGACACAGTGCTTGATCTTCTTGCGCGGCCCCCGTGGGATGAAAGCCGCGCGGCCCTTGTCCTGGACTATCCGGCGATCCGGGAACGGCAACCGGTGCTGGCCTTCCTGGGGATGGACGCCTTGAGCCGGCAGAGGGGCGGAGGGCAGTTCGGTCCATGGGCGATGGACGAGGTTCCCCTGGGTGTGCGGAAGTCGCGCGCCCGTTCGCTGGATCCGAATGTGCTTCTGGTTTTGACCGACGACCCCGAACCTTCCGTCATCCGGATCCTGCTGGACAATCCGCGGTGCACCGAGGCGCTTGCCATGCGTGTCGCGTCCAAGCGGCCGCAGAGGGCACAGATGTTCGCCGAGTTGCTCGGGTCCAGGTTCATAAGCGGGGAGTCGTTTCAAAACGCCATCGTGAACAACCCGTTCTGTCCCACCCGGATTTCGGTCGCGCTGGTTCCCTTGCTGACGCGCGCGCACAGGCTGGACATGGTCGAATCCGGATCGGTCGCGGACCGGATTCGCGATGCTGCGGCGGCGATGAACTTTCAGGCGGATTCGGTCTGACTCACATGTTGCCGGTCGCGTTCTGCTTGCGGGATGTCTCGTCGGCGGTCGCCTCACGCAGAGTGTCCCGGAACACCTCCACATCGTAGATTGGCGGCGTCTGTGGGCGTGGACGGCTTTCGTAGTAACTCTTCAGCAACAGCAGGCTGTCGATCGGCGCCAGTCCCGCCAGAAGCTCAAGAAAGCGCTGCTGACGGAACCGTTCGATGAAGACGGTGGCGATCTCGGTGCGGACGGACTCGTCGTCCAGCGTTCCATGCACCTCGGGCAGGTGCGAAACGATGTAAACGACGTGCCATCCAAAATTCGACCTGGCCGGCGGCATGAAGTTGCCCGGCTCGCCTTTCATTATCTGATCGACCAGCATCTGATCGATGTGCTGCGCGCCCCGCTGGAATCCGGCGGTCTTGTCGAACGCGAAGCTGAATTCCTGATAGCTCAGGCGATACGCCAGTTTCTGGTACTCCGGGATCAGCATGCCGAGGTCCGGAGGAAACGGCCGGTCGCGAAGCAGCGACTCGTAGACCGTCCGCATCGGCGCCTCGCCTTCCTGCATGCACGCTTCGAACAAGGCCGGGTCGCAGTTCTTCGGATCAGTGCAGCAGATCCACTGGTAGCTCTGAACCTCGTACAGATCGTAGTGGTTGAACCTGGCCCAGATCTGGGGCATCGAAAATGCTTCCTGGAGCATCGCCAGCGACACGTCGCGTGGCGAGAAACCTTCGATCAGGTTCGCTTCGACCCAGCGTGACGCCAGCGCGCGTTCAAGAACCTTCCTGTCCGGAACGAAACCATCGTCGCCAGCCGCCTTCCTGGCAATCAGTTCCATGTCGATCACCAGGTCCAGCGCCTCTTCCACCGTGGTTCCGGCCGGAGCGCCCTTCAACGCGCGGCGGACACGCCAGGCCGGAATCTTGATGTCGTCGATCGTGGCGACTATCTGGTCGTCCCCGACCCCGTCCCATCCTGGCGACGATACCTGGATCCTTCCAATGGGAACGGTGGTCGGCTTCGCTGGTTCGTCGGAGGTGGAGCAACCGGACGCGAAACAGCCCGCGAACACCCCGGCCAGAACCAGTGCCGACGCGGCGCGAAGGTTGTTGCAACGATACTGCCTGGACGACGGTT
>JAGOFO010000044.1 GCA_017997155.1 Myxococcota bacterium | reverse complement strand
AAACTTACCGGCGTGATTCACGCGACTGACGCTTCTTTCGAAAAGCTCATCCTTGAATCCCAAGTCCCCGTCGTTGTCGATTTCTGGGCCCCATGGTGCGGTCCCTGCCGCGCTTTCGGCCCCATCTTTGAGGAAGCCGCGAAGGAATACGAAGGCAAGGTTCGCTTTGTGAAGGTGAACACCGAGGACTGCCCGATGGTCGCCCAGGCCATGGGAATTCGTTCAATCCCGACCGTGGTTCTGTTCAAGGGCAAGGATGTTTTTGATCATCGTATCGGCCTTGTTCCGAAGGATGACTTCAAGTCCATGCTCGACCGTTCGCTCGGCGTCGAAACCCCGGGATTCTTCTCCAAGCTTTTCACCTCGAAACAGGGCAACTGACGGCGACTGGCGCGTGGACGGGTTCAGACCGCGTCGCGGCGCCCGAAGATGCGCGCGGATGCGGTCTGCAGGCGGTCGAAGTACGTGTAAAAGACCGGTGTCACGTACAGTGTGATGAGCTGCGAGAACAGCAGGCCGCCGACCACGACCAGGCCCAGCGGCTGACGCGACTCGCCACCGGCGCCGAGACCGAGCGCGATTGGCAGGGTGCCGACGATGGCCGCGACAGTGGTCATCATGATCGGGCGGAAGCGGACGGAAGCAGCCTCAAGGATTGCGTCGCGTGCGGATGCCCCGGCCTTCTCGGCCTCGATGGCGAAGTCGACCATCATGATCGCGTTCTTCTTGACGACACCGATCAACATGATGATGCCGACGTAGGCGTAAAGGCTCAGCTCCATCCCGAAGATCTGCAGAGTCAGCAACGCGCCGAAGGCAGCGAACGGCAGGCCCGTAAGGATCGTCACGGGATGCACGAAACTCTCGTACAGGATCGCCAGAATCATGTAGATGACCAGGATCGCCAGCAGCAACAGCACGAGCATGGACGACTCGGAACCTGCAAATGCCTGGGCCTGTCCCTGGAACGACGTGTTGATGCTGGAAGGCAGCATCTGATCCGCGACCTGCTGGACCCTGGCTGAAGCCTCGCTGATGGAGACGTCGGGACGAAGGTTGAACGAGATCGTGGCAGCCGGTATCTGTCCAAGATGGTTGATTGAAAGCGGACCGACCGTCTCCCGAACGGTGGCCAGCGAGTTCAGTGGAACCATCGTGCCGTCCCTTGCCTTGACGAAAAGCAGGTCCAGGGCCGACATGTCCTTCTGATAGTCGGGAAGCAGTTCAAGCAGCACGTAGTACTGATTCGTCTGTGTGTAGATCGTCGAGATCTGGGTCGAACTGAAGGCCAGGTTCAAGGTCTGTTCAACGTCGTAAGACGAAACGCCCAGCGCGGAAGCGCGATCCCGGTCAACGTCGATCACGATCTGCGGATTTTTCAGGGAAAGGTCGCTGTTTACGTCGACAAGCTCGGGAATGCCGCGCAACTCCTGTTCCAGCCGGCCGGTCCATTCATAAAGAGTGGCGGTGTCGGTGCTCTGAAGGGTGAACTGGTACATGGCCTTGCTTGACATGCCGCCAATCCGGATTGGCGGCGGGTTCTGCATGTAGACCCGCATTCCGGGGATGGCCGCCAGCTTGGGGCGCAAACGGGCGATAACCTCGTCGACCGATGCATCCCGGTCCCTGCGGTTCTTGAGCTGTACGAACATGCGGCCCTGGTTCGAGAGGGACCAGGAACTCTGGCCCACCGACGAGTTGAACCCGCTGACCGCCGGATCGGCGGCCACGATCTCCATCACCTGCTGCTGCAGGGGGACCATCGCGCCGAATGAGGTTCCCTCCGCCGCCTCGGTAGTGACCGAGATCATGCCGATGTCCTCGGGAGGCAGGAATCCCTTCGGGCTGATCACGAACAGGAAGCCCGTGGCGCCCAGCATCAGGACGGAGATCACGACGGTAATGACGCGGTGCCGCATCACACCGGCCAGCGTGCGCTCGTAGAACCCCTTCACAGCGTTCCAGATCGGCTGAGGACGGTTGCTGTGCGGGCCGTGGCGCGGGTCCATCTTTAGAGCAAGGCTGCCCATCATGGGCGACAAGGTCAGCGAGATCAGGCCCGAAGCGGCGATGGCAACACTGATGACGACCGCGAACTCACGGAAGAGCCGTCCGACGATACCGGACATCAAAAGCAGCGGGATGAAGACAGCGATCAGCGACAGCGTCATCGAGATGATGGTGAATTCGATCTCTTTCGCGCCGTCGTACGCCGCTCGAAGACGCGACTTGCCCATCTCCATGTGCCGGAAGATGTTTTCCAGCATGACGACCGCGTCGTCCACGACAAATCCAAGCGACAGCGTCAGCGCCATCAGCGACAGGTTGTCGAGTGTGTAGTCCAGCAGGTACATGACGCCGAAGGTCGTGATAAGGGACAGGGGCAGCGCCAGGCTGGGTATGAGTGTGGCGGAAGCATTTCGCAGGAAAAGGAAGATGACAGCCACGACCAGTATCAGTGTCAGTACAAGCGTCAGTTCGACGTCGTGGACCGACTCGCGGATGGACTCCGAACGGTCGAACATCAGGTGAAGTTTCACGGATTCCGGGAGTTGTGTCTGCAGGCGTTCCACCTTCTCCCGGACGTTGTCCGCGACCTCGGTCGCGTTGCTGCCAGGCTGGCGGTTGACCGACAGGATGATCGAACGCGAGTCGATATACCAGCCGGCCGAGCGGCTGTTTTCCACGTCGTCCTTGACCTCGCCAAGATCCCTGAGGCGGACCAGCGCGCCATCCTGATATGCGATGATCAGCGGTTTGAAGTCCTCGGCGTCTTTGAGCTGCGCGTTTGTCTCGATGGAAGTCAGCCGCTTGTCGCCCCACAGCGTGCCCGTTGCCAGCTTCTGATTCTGTTCGCGCACGGCGGTGTAGACATCGGTCACGCTCAGGCCCATCGACGCCAGCCTTGCCGGATCGAGCTGAATGCGCACGGCGTATTTCTGGGAGCCGCGCACATCTACCTGTGCCACACCCGAGACCATCGATATGTTCTGGCCCAGGAGAGTCTGTGCGTACTCGTCCAGCGTCGACAGCGGCAGCGTGTCCGAGGTCAGGGCGTACATCAGAATCGGCATGTCCGCGGGGTTTGACTTCCAGTAGCTCGGCATCTGCATATCTTTCGGCAGTTGCCTGGTGGCGGCCGCGATTGCCGTCTGCACGTCCTGCGCCGCCGCGTCGATGTTGCGTTCGAGGTCGAACTCGAGCGTGATGCGGGTGCTTCCCTGGAAGCTGGTGGATGTAATCGATTTGATGCCCTGGATGGCGGAGAACTGCTTCTCAAGCGGCGCGGCCACCGCCGCGGCCATCGTTTCCGGATTCGCGCCCGGCAGAGCAGCCATTACCTGAATTGTCGGAAAGTCCACGGTAGGCAGGTTGTTGACCGACAGGTTCACAAACCCGCCGATACCAACGATCAGCAGCGCGGCCATCAGGATGATGGTGGCCACCGGACGCCGGATGAAGATCGCCGAGAATCCGCGGCGTTCCTGGATCGGCTGGTTCATTGAATCTCACCGCCCGAAGTGGCGGGAACCGCCGCGCCCCTGACCTCAACCCGCGAGCCGTCCGCAAGTTTCAACTGACCGTCGGTGACGACAATTTCTCCAGCCGCGATTCCCTGTTCGATGACGATGGAAGCGTCTTCTGTCCGTCCCGGCACGACCTTCCTGAATTTCGCCACTCCGTCCTCGATAACAAAAACATACGGTCCGGTCTGTCCGTTCTGGACGGCGTGAAACGGGACGACAACCGCGTCCGTGAGCTGGCCAACCTCGGCGACGACCTGCACGAACTGTCCGGGCCACAGCGCCTCGTCGGTGTTCTCGAACTTGGCCTTCAGGGTCAGGCTGCCGGTTCCGGCGTCAACCTCGTTGTCGATGAATACCAGAGTGCCGGATGTCTTTCTGGAGGGATCGACCGCCGGGGAAACCGAGACCGATATTCCACCCGCGGCCGCCGTTCTGATCGCGTCGATCTCCTTTTCGGGAACCGTGAATCGGACGTTGATCGGAGCGGTCTGGTTCAACTGCACCATCTGGGTAACATTCGCGGTAACCACATCCCCGGGGAAGACCAGCATCCTGCCGGCGCGTCCCGGAATCGGCGCGCTGATAGTCGCGTATTCAAGGTTCAAGGACGCCGAGCGGAGGGCGGCCGCGTAAAGCTCGACCGCGGCGGTTGCCGAGTCGACTGCCGCAACCAGCCCGTCGAACTCGCCTTCGCTGATAATTCGTTTCTCAAACAGAGGCCGGCCGCGGTCGAGGTTGCGTTTCGCCACGTCCGCCTGAATAAGCGCGTTCCGATGCTGGGCCGAGGCCTGCAGCCTTGCCGCCTCGAACGGTCTGCGATCAAGTTTGAACAGAACCTGCCCCGCCTGGACCGAATCTCCCTCGGTAAAGAGCACCTGCTGAACGACGCCGCTGATCTGAGGCCTTATAAAGACTTTCTGGACTGGTTCAACAGTGCCGATGGACCTGACGGTCAAAGGCACGGTCGCTGTCCGCGCTGCAACAGCGTCAACAAGCGTGGTGCGGATCTGCCTGGGCGGTTCCGCGCCACAGGACGTCATCAGCAAGGCGACGAACACCGATATCGCCAGTGGATGCGGGCATGGGCGGACGGGCCGGGCCGGGGTACGAAGTGTCATCAGGTTCACTGCTCCAGTTTGGGCACGTTGTCGACGTGCCTGTGTCGGGCGGAATTCTAACAACAAAGTGAACAAACCGGCGAGGTTGAATTCAGTGGATTTCAATCTGAATCCACGGACCGGCGCGCATTCCGACTCGAACCAACATAATGGTCCATATACGAAGCTTTGCCCTCACCGAAAATATATGTCGTGTCCAACCTGTGAAACCAATTGACTGCAGACTTTCAATCTGGCCAACTAGTGATGGACTAATTCACATTTTATCCGGTCGGTTTATGTGCTCATCGGGACCGGAGATGGAGACCTATGAAAAGGTTGTTGCTGATGTTGTCATCGGCGCTGATCCTGGCGGCCGCCGGGTGTGGCGACGCCGAGCCCGGGCCTGACTCGGGCGGTGATCCCGGTGTCGATGCACAGGAGGACTTAATCTACGCTGACGAGGGCGGGCCGGATGAATCCACCCGTGACAACGCCGGCAAGGAGGACGACGGCGGGACGCCGGACACGTCTGACGCGTTGGTCCCGCCGGACACGGCCGCCGACACGGCGGATGTGCCCGAGGATCTCATCCCTGACGTGCCAGGGGATGTCCTGACGGACGTGGACGACGTCGGAGACGCGGGAGATGACGCGACGGACACCGGGAGCGTCGACACATTCGACTCTCACGTGACTCCGGACACGGACGACGTTGCCGAGGATGTCGCCGACGCCTCCGATGCGGTCGAGGATGTCGGCACGGACACGACCGAGCCGTCATTCCCGGCACCGGTGTTTGTCGGATACTCCGCCGCGGCTGGTCAGTCCGTGTCGCAGGGGTACTCGCTCGGGTTCACGATGGGCCTCGGCCGTTTCGAGTTCGAGGCTGCAGGCGGGGACTATGTCCTCGGTCCGGTTATGTTTGTGACCGAATAGTACTGGATGATTATTCCAGGGAGGATGAATAGCATGAGATCATATGCAAAATTTGCTTTTGCAGTTGCCGCCGCGGCTCTCCTGTGTACGGTGTCGACATCGGCGTTGGCCCTTGATGGCGACATGATCCAGTTCCAGGGGTTCCTGACCGATGATCTGGGAGTCCCGATCACTGGAGAACGGTCCATCAGCGTGGCCATATACGACGCCCCCGAAGCCGGGAACAGCCTGTGGTCCCAGAACCAGACGGTTGTAGTGACGAACGGCCAGTTCTCAATGCTTCTGGGAAGTGGAACGACGCCGCTGAGCGAAGACTTCTTCGGTGGCATCCCTGTCTGGATCGGTGTGACGGTGGAGGCGGACGACGAGATGGTTCCGCGTCATCCGGTGACGCACGTTCCATACTCGATTCGCGCGCGTCGGGCCGACTGGTCGGAGCGTTGCGGTGACGCGGATTCCGTGTCGTGGGGCGGGCTGACTTCCCTGCCGGCCGGATTTGCCGACGGGGTCGACGACACCTTGACCGAGGACGACGTCCTGGGGATGGTCGGGAACGTCGGATACATCAAGTCGGATGCTCTTGAGGGCTATTCGACGACCGCGCAGTTGACCGCGACGCTCGAAGACTACGCCGCGCTGGATCATGTCCATGTCTGGGGCGACATTTCGGACGTGCCGGTGTCCTGCGCCGCGGGCCAGGCGCTGAAAAGCTCGGGAACCGCGTGGGTCTGCGGGGACGACCTGTCGAATTCCTACACCGGCAGCGATTTCGCGATGAGCACTCAGGCCTGTGGCATCGGACAGAAGGTCACCGGTATCGATATGAACGGTTTTGTCATGTGCGATGTGGACCTGGACAGCGATACGCTCTACGACGGCAGTGACTTCGTGCCCAGTTCGCAGATGTGTGATCCCGGGTACGTCGTCAGCGGCTTCGACCCCGACGGGATCGCTATTTGCGGGCCGGACAACGACACCACCTACACCGGGGCGAATTTTGCCAAGTCGAACCAGACGTGTCCGGAGGGCTCGGTTGTCCGCGCGATCGACGCATCGGGCAACTTGACGTGCGTGGTGCCGGCCGGCGGCTCATCCTTCGCGGACCCGGTGTTCGGCAGCGGCGAGTCGGGCCAGTTGAACATCACGACTCCCACGGTGTGGAACGCGACAGACGCGGCCCGTGTCACCGCTCAGTACAGCAGTATTACGATTTCCTCCAGCCTGAGCGTGCCCAGTGGAACGATGCTGAGGTGCAGCGGCAACTTCACCCTGACCTCGACGGGCAGCATTACCGTCCGGAGTGGATACGACGGCATAACCTTTGACCCGATGAATGCGGCCCCCGGGCTTGCCCTGTCCACTGCGTCCGGTAGCAACGGCTTGATTTCGTTGAAGCTCCCGGCCACCGAAGCGGCACAGATCATGCGGGCTCCCGCGCTTTCCGGTACCAGCGGCGCTCTTGGGAGCGGCGTCATCACCGGAGGCTTCGGCGGTGGCGGTCTGACCATCCGCGCGAAGGGTATCGTAAGCATCGCCGGCTCGATCATAGCTGACGGCGCAGCGGGCGCGACCGGCGTTCAGGGTGCCGGTGGCGGTGGCGGTTCCGGCGGATTCGTCATTCTCATGAGCAAGACGTCGATCTCCAATACCGGCGCCATTGCGGCCAGGGGTGGCAATGGCGGAGCCGCAACACAGTCCTCGGGCGGGCTGTTGAGGTCGGGAGGCGCTGGTGGCGGTGGCGGCATCGTCCACATGGTTGCCCCGGCGATAACCGCCGGCACGGTTCATCTTAATGGTGGCACTGCGGGAGCCAACGCTGCCGGTGGCGCGTCCTCTCTTGACGGAAAGGGCGGCGGAGGCCTCGGAGGCAACGGCGGCAACCCCGGTCTTGACGGAGGGAGTTCCGGGCCTGGCGAGGCTGGCCTCCAGCTTCAGACCGTGACGGCAAACCCCGAAAACCTGGTTCTGTAGTCGATCACGAAGCGAATGGGCTGCCGGCAGCCTGACCGCGCCGCCCATGCCTGAGCACTCCCAGAAGGATCATCCCCGGAACGGCCGCGGCGAATGCCAGCAGATACAGATTCAGGTAGCCGAAACGCTGAACGAAGACGCCGCCGAAACCTCCGAAAATCGTGCCGCCGACAGATGAAACGGCGCTGGCGATGGCGTAATGGGCCGCCTTGAATTCGGCGCTGCACGTCCTCATGATGAAGACGACCAGAACCGCGTTTCCCAGACCGGCGGCGAACTGCTCGTACGTGTGAACAACCGTGATCAGGGACAATCCGGTGGTTGTCGCCGCATCCGGAGACGTCCATGCAAGCCAGATGTAAGCCCAGATATTCAGGTTCATGGCCAGGGTGAGCGGCCACACGGCCCGGCGCAGACCCCATTTGCCGATTGCCCAGGCAGACAGGAGCGAGCCGCCGATGGAGGCGCCGGTGCCGAAGATGCCCGAAACCAACGAAAGCTGGGCCTTTGTGACACCGAGCTCGCGCATCAGGAACGGAGTGTTCATCGAGAAAAGTATCTCGTCGCCCATTTTGAAAAGGACCACGAAGAACAGGATCAGGACGGCGTCGGGCTGGGCCAGCCAGGTAGTGAAGGCCCGGCCGTAGTTTCTGACCACTGTCTTGAATGTGGATGCCTGGCGTTCAGCCTGTGTCGGTCTGGGAAGGAAGAACCAGTGAAAGGCAAACAGGAGCGCGAGAGCCGCGGCGCCTCCGGCCCAGCCCACGGACCATGACACGGCGCCCGCAAGTGCCACCAGCACGCTTTTCACGAAGATGACCGCCAGCCGGTAGGTCAGGACGCGCAAGCCGGTGTAGCCTGCCTGTTCGGCCGGGTCGTCGATGGCCTCCATGTAGAAACCGTCGATGGCGATGTCATGGGTGGCGGACAGAAAGGCGAGCATCACCAGCAGGGTGATGACGGCACGGATGGCCAGCCGATGCACGTCCGTCATGGCCCCGACACCGACGTCCGCGGGGGTGGGACCGAAGACGGTCAGAAGGGCGACCATGGCAAAACCAAACGTGAGGACGAGTTCAACGATCAGCAGCCACCGACGCCTTGTCAGGAACAAGTCGACGGCTGGAGCCCAGAGAAACTTGAAATTCCAGGGGATTCCAAGAAAGTTGACGAAGCCGAGGTAGGCCTCCTTCATGCCGATGTCGGTCAGGTACACCGAGGAAAGATACCTGACCAGCATGTATGGCAGGCCCTCGGCGAAATAAGTCGTCGATACCCAGCCGCGTGGGTTGCGTTTCGTCGCTTCCGTCTTCTCAGGGGGCATCGGTTTTCACGCAGTATGACAGATGGAAGCGTAGTACGCGCAATGGGTTGATGCCAATGTTGCGTCTCTTTTCGGGGACCCGTAGGGGCAGGGACAGGGAGAGGGTCAGGGACAGGGTCAGGGACAGGTGTAGGGGCGAATGATAATTCGCCCTTCCGGAGGCCGGCCCGCAGGGCCGGTCGTTCATACATCGCCCCTGGCCCGGCCCGCCGCCTTGTGTCTGTTGTGTCTGCCTGGATTGGTTCCGTCTCCCGCGAGGCCGTCATTCATTGCGTGATGGCCCGCGGCTTTCTTTGCCGTCAAGGGCCTGGCGCTTCGCGCCGGCCGCCTGCGGCGGTCGCCTTGCGACCCTTGACGGCAGAACGCCGCAGACCGTGGGTGATTGATATCTGACGGCCTCACGGGAGGGGACACACCATGAATACAATCACCAACACTCAAACCACCACGACGGACAGGCAGGGCCGGCCCCACGGACTTCGTGCCGTCGCCATGGCTGAAGACCTCGCGGTCAGGACCATCAATGCCGTCCAGACCGTTCGGGGACACCGCGACCTCGTTGATCAACTGACCCGCGCCATCGAATCCGTCGCGCTGAACCTCGCGGAAGGCTCCGGCCGGGCGGGTCGGGATCGCATCTACCACTACACCGTGGCCTACGGTTCGGCCGGTGAATCCGCCACCGCGATTCGCCTGCTCGCCGCCTACGGCGCGATTCCCGCCGCACGCGCGGATGATTTGATCGTTCGCATCGACGGCGTGTGCGCCATCTGCTGGCGCCTGTCCCGGCGGTGACTAATGCTGGATACCGACCGTAGATACGACTCTTCCTGTCACCTGACCCTGTGCCTGTTCCAGTCACTGTCCAGAGGGGCGAATGTTATTCGCCCCTACGGGTCCCTGTCGTTTGCGTTTGTTAGCTGCTGGATTATGGCTGGGAGGTCGCAGGCGGTGTTCGCACGGATCCCTTCCGGCTGATTGCAGATGCGGATGATAGGGACAGGATCAGGTGTAGGGGCGAATTACATTCGCCCTTTTGGTCAGGATCAGGGTCAGGATCAGGGTCAGGGTCCGGAGGCCGGCCCGACGGGCTGGCCGTTCATTCGTAGGGGCGAATCACATTCGCCCTTCAGGCACGAGGCCGGCGCCATCGGCGCCGCCGAGGCCCTGGGACGGTTAGAACCAGAACACGACCGAGGTCTGGAACTGGTAGATGGTGTCGACCGACTCGCGGTTGTCGGTGGTGTTCACGAAGGCGGCGGCCGCCGCACCGGGCAGCAGCACGGAACCGACGAAGTCGACGGACAGGTACTTCTTGTACATGAACTCCAGGTGCAGGTCGGCCTCCATGCCGGCGAAACTGGAACCGAGGGCGTTGTCGCTGTTCAAGACCCAGCCGGCGCCCAGGGTGAATCGCGGCCTGAAGAAGTCTTTGTACTGGATCCCGACGGTCACATCCACGAGCGACAGACCGGCGCGGTTCAGGTAGTACTTGCCGCTGTCACCGTGGCGCCGATCGGACATCAACTCGTCGATGTTGCCGCCGCGGTCCCTGGTTTCGTCCTCGGTCAGGATCATCGTGCGGCTGCGCGACTTTCCGGAGTAGAACCACGCGCCGTTGATGTTGTTGCCATCGTGGCTGTCGTCGGCGCTGGTCGCCATGAAGTTCAGGTCGAACAGGAAGTCCAGGTTGCCGTTCAACAGCGGCTGCTCGATGTTCAGGTATGCCTGAGCGGCCCACGCTATCGTCGTTTCATCCTTTCCGGCGGCCCTGTTTTCGGTCACTCCGTACTGGAAACCGGCGTCGACACCCATCTTCAACCAGCCCCAGTCACCACCGAAGTTGGCCGTGATGGCCATCATGTCCAGGGTCCTGTCGATGACCTGCGTGTCGTGAAGGCCCCAGACAGCCGCGTCCAGGTGCAGTTTCCCGAACGGCATGTACAGGCGCGCGCCGTACAGGATCGTGTCGGTGTTGAAGTTGTTCGTATCAAACGCGACACCTTCGAATGCCTGATCCGGCATCTGGGCCACGGTCAACGTCACCTGGCCCCAGTCCCACTTCGTGTACAGGTTGGCGGCGCCCAGCCAGTGGCCGATGAACAGGCCGGTCGGATCGAACAACTGCTCGTAGCCGACCCTGAAACCCAGCTTGCCATCGAAGAAATTCCCCTCGGTATAGGCCTGGCGCATCGCGATCCTGAACCAGCTCGGCAGGGTGGAACTGTATGTGTCCGGGTCCTGCGCCGACCACAGGTTCAGGCCCATCTCGAACTCAAGGACCATCTTGAGTTCCTTGACCGGTGTCACGACCAGTTTGGGGGCAATGAACGTTCCAAGGACGCCGATATCCTGACCGTCAGCGTTGTAGTAGGGTGGGGTGCGGTCGAAGTCCGAATCGTTGCGCCACAGGAACAGGTTCTGCATGCGACCTGAGAACTGCGCGTATTTGTTGCCGATTCCGAACCCCTTGGACTCGTCTGCCGGCACCTGAACCGGAACCAGTTCAACCGCGTCCGTGACCGCCTCCGTGGCCGGCTGCGCCACCGCGTTTTCATCGGGCACCGCGGCGCCTTCATCAACGGAAGTCTGCGCGAATGCCGGAATCGAGGCGAAAACGAACAGGATGGTTGCCATTGCAATGCGTTTCATCATCGTTTTCCTCCTCAGTCCGCCGCCACGACGAAGCCGTCGCGCACGAAGTAATCCCAGTCGTTTGAGTCCTGGCCAGCCAGCGGAGGCCGTATGGTCACCTTGTGCAGCACACCTGGCTCGTCACGTTCGGGGAAGTAGTACAGCCATTGATCCGAAGCCTGCCATACGGCATACCCGTCGGACAGCCAGACATAGAAGCCGTCCGGGTACTGGAGATCGGGCACGAAAATCACGGTCGGCGCGCCCGTTTCCTTGCTTTCAAAAACCAGTTCGAATTCACGCTCGGCGTTCAACTCGCCCTTTTTCGGGTCGAAGTAGTGCAGATCCGAGTAGAAATGGGAACTGACCGGCCTGCCGGACATAAGGAAGGCGTAAGGCCTGACAAAGGCAGTGTATCCGCGTGGCGCGACGATGCCCTCGGGAACGGCGACGTCGACGACGTACCTTTCAGGCAAAGCCGCCTTGATGCTGTCGAAACGCTCAGGTTCGTTTTGCTTCTGGATGAACTCGACCAGCGAGAAGTCCTCGTGATCCCACCAGTCGCCGTATTTCGGATCGGCATCGGGGGTGTATACCCAGATCATGTTGTGCCAGCCATGGCTTTCCAGGGTCTCGTAGTAGTTGTCAAGGATCTGGGTGCTGACCAGGTACTCGAGCTCCCTGGATTGCAGGTAGCCCGGCTTGCAGTTCAGCTTCTGCGGGTCACACTGCGGCGACGCAAATGTGTCTGGAAGCGTCTTGCACTTCTTCAACTCGGCAGCGCAGATCTCTTCATTGTCGAGATCCCTGAAATTCCAGTACGTTCCAAATTCGCTGAGTGATGACGGGATGTTGTCGAACGCGTAAGTGGACCAGTCCATCAGCGGTTTGATCATGTCCGTGTAGTCACGGAAGTCGTACTCGTCCTTCCCGAAAATGCGTTCGGGCATGTTCAGGCCGAGGAACGGGTAGATGTCCGGATACTTGTGGGGAGCCCAGACGAATTTGATGTCTCCGTACTTCTTGGCGTATTCGTCCGCTCCGGGGATGTCCGGGGTCGTAGCGTACTGCAGGTACTGTCCGCCGACGCCGCCGCCCGCGCCGCCGAGCAGAGTCTCAAGTCCGTTGGCCGGTTCCATCCAGAACGTCAGGCGGTTCGCAGGTTCGTCTCCTTCCATGTAAACATCCAGGATTCCCTGTCCCACATTCTCGTAGAGCGGTTCGAGCGCCTTCTTGTCAGGCGTCATGTTCATGTCGATCAACGCCATCAGATCAACGCCGTACAGTCCGAGTTCCTTGCGGGTTTCATCCGAATTGTCAGCGGGAAGCAGTGCCAGGTTCTGGTCGAGAATCTGCTGGGCCACCTCGCCGACCGTTGCGCCACCGGGGAGCGTCATGGGCAACCCGTCATCGCCCAGGACGACAGCGTCCAGAAGACTGGCCACCAGATCCGGCGAACCAAGTTCCAGATACGCGGCCACGATGCTGGCCAGCACGTAGACGGCGGCAGGCTCGTTCTGGATGTCGTAGCCGATCACGTTCGGGTACTTCTTTCCGATGCGCGCGACTTCTTCCCAGGCACCCCTGTATCCACCCTGAAGCGTCTCGACAAGGTTGTTCACCTTCACGTGGGTGTAACCCTGGCCACGCAGCTCGGCCGCTCTGACTTCCGCTTCCTCGGGCGTGTAGAAGGTCTCGATGTCCACACCCTCATCCATCCGATCGGCATAGCCGTACTCGACGGTGCGGCGCTTCGGGAACACGTCGTCTCCGTTCCAGAACATCGCGAAGCAGATGTTCGTCGACAGCGAAGTTCCGTTGTTAATTCCCCACATCTTCCAGGGCAGGCCGTCCCACGTGTCGGTCGACGGGAACGCGGTCGGAGGCAGATACGGTTCCATCCGATCGAGCTGCGCCACGATCGTGTCGGCCACTTCCTGAGTGATTACCGGTTCTTCAAGATTGGCAAGAACCGTTGCGGCCATCTGGATCAGTTTGAACAAATCCATGTAAAGAATGTCGCCGGTTTCGTTTCTGGCCGCGCCCAGCAGCTTGGACACGCCCCAGTACGGAGACTCGAAGTTCTTTTCGGGAAGGCAGACGCGCGAGGCCCAGAGCGGGGCGCCGTCGCCGGAAACGCGATCCGAGTATCCCGCGCGGTACTTTTCCGCCGCGACCTCGGGCGGGTCGCCCGGCAGAATCCCCAGTTCCGTGCGGTTTTTCTGCGGGAATATCGACCACAGCATGTTCATCAGATCGCCGTTCGGGCAGCATTCCTTCTTGCGATCGGCGTTGCAGACGATGTCGGTCACCTCGCCGTCGGGGTTGATCGCGTGGTCGTTCTCGTCGTAATTGCAGCACTGCTGGCAGACCGGCCATTCGCTGTAAAGGGAGTAGAAGTTTCGCGCCCAGACGTTCTCGTGAAGGTTGAACATCACGTAGATATCGTGCTTCTGGGCCAGTTTGATCAGTTCCTCGAAGTAGGTCAGGTACTCACGGTCCGGCTTAAACTTCTTTTCGGGATAGATGGCCTCCCAGTTCGCCAGAAGCCTGACGGAATTGAATCCCAGATCCTTGATCTGCCGGAAATACTGATCGGCCTTCTGAAGACTGAACGGACGTCCGACATAAGTGAAGGGAAGGGGGTCCCCGGCCTTCATCGCGGCGATTTCGTCGCCGGCGTGTCCGTAATAGGTTTCAGGTGTTTCGTTCTCCTGGGTGCCGTTGACGACGGGTACCTTGATGTTGCCACCCAGGTTGATTCCCCGGATGTTCACATACCGGCCCTCGGAGTCCTTGAAATAGGTCAGGTCGGTCACGACGGGCTTAAGACCTTCGTTCAGTTCCGGCACGTCGCCGGCACACGAAGCGATGGCCGCGACCAGCAGCGTCGGCATCGCGAGCCGAGCCAGAGTTGCAGACGGTGACTTCATTGCAGATTACCCCCGGATCATTTCCTGGTGTTTCAATTCGGCTGGATACAGCCGGCCCGAGTATAACCCGGACTGCGTTCGGGGATGTCAGGATAATTAAGGGGAAAAACCGGTGACCGGAGGCCAGTCACATCGTCAGGCGATCGCCTTCTCGTGCGATTCGACGAAGCCCTGGGCGGGCGCCTCCTGGTCTTCCGACAGGATGCCCCTGGCGACCTCGCGCAGTTCCACGCGTGTCGCTCCGAACTCCTTTTCGCAGTGTTTGAAGGCCTTCCACACGTCGACCGAATTTCCGCATGTGAACAAGTCGACCGCGGCGTAACCGTACTCCGGCCATGTGTGCACGGCCAGGTGGGACTCCGCGATGACGAACACGACGGTCACGCCGTACGGACTGAAGTGGTGCTGAGTCCGACTGACCACCGTCGCGCCCGATATTTCGCACGCGGTCTGGAGTGTCTGACAAATCATTTCGGGACTGTTGAGGTCCGACGTGCAGCCGTGGAAATCGGCCACGATGTGCCTTCCGAGAGCTTTCAACTGGCTATCCTCCGAGTTGACACGAGGCCGGTGCGTCAGCGATCCGACCTCAGGTTCATAACCCACCTCCGAATCCTGTTCCTGACAGGATTAAGTCAATTTTCCCCGTTTCCAGGGCAAGGGATGAAATGTTGCATCGAAGCAGTGAAAAAGTCAACGATTAGTCCGTTCTTACAAGATGTTACAAGCAGTTCTGTGAATCCCCGCGTACAGGTCCGGCAGGGGCAATGGCGTCAAGCGGGTCGCAACGGCCTAATATCCCTGTCTTTCCGACTCCATCAGGCGCTGGTACAGTCTTGGCGCCAGGAAACTGGCTCGGTGAACATCCGCGTCATAGTAGCGGGTCGGGCCCGCGATCCGTCCGACCGGTTCGCGACACGAACGGCCTCCATATCCGACCGCGAAACACCACCAGTTGCCGGCGTAGGTCGCGATCGGGGCGGTGTAGATGTCCGAGTTGCCGAAGACGCGCGCCAGCCTTTCCTGAAGCATGCGCACCATGGGAAAGTGGAAATGAAGGGACTCGGAAAGGGTCACGAACACGCCGTCAGGGTGCAGCGCGCCGCGCGCGTCCCTGAAGAATGATTCGGAGAACAGAGTCTCGGCGTTGCCCGCGATGTCGGTGCTGTCGACCAGAATCGCACGCGCCTTGCCGCGGTACTCCCGCAGGAACCGCGCACCATCCATCGCTATCTGCGTGACCCGGCGGTCCGACAGGGCCGAGGACACACCCGGGAAGTATTCCATCGACAGCCTGGCCACCACGGGATCGATGTCCACCACCGTGACCGACGTGACCCACGGATGTTTGACGACCTCGCGGGCAACTCCGCCGTCGCCGCCTCCGATGATGATCACCTCGCCCGGTTCGCTGATGGACTGCAGTGGAACATGGGCGAGCATCTCGTGGTAGAAAAACTCGTCGCGTTCCGTCAACTGCACGACACCGTCCAGCACCAGCACGCGGCCGAAAAACGGATTCGTGAACACCATGTAATCCTGAAACTCGCTGCGGCCCTCGCACAGAATCTGATCGATTTCGTACGAGTACCGGATGGGGGAGTAGGGATCCCTTTCGACAAAATACTTTTCAGCCATGACTCTCCTCCGTTGCGGGCGTGGCGATTGTCGCAGAAAACGACAGGATTTTCATCCGCCACCGGCTTGTTTGCAGGTATAATGTCGCCCCGTGATTTTTACCCCCCGGAGGCAGGATGGAACCCCTCGCGAAAGGATACGAACACAAGGATATTGAAGGCCGCTGGTACGACGTCTGGGATAA
>JAGOFO010000232.1 GCA_017997155.1 Myxococcota bacterium | reverse complement strand
TTCATACGTAGGGGCGAATGACAATTCGCCCTTCTGCGACAGGGTCAGGGTCGGGGTCAGGGACAGGGACGGGATCAGCGCGACAACGCCATCGACACCAGCACACGCGCGAAATCGGTCGCATGCAGGGGTCCGGACGCGGTAACCATCCATCCCGCCGAGACCACCGGCTCCTCGACGAAAACCGCACCGGCGGACTCGATCGCGCGGCGGCACGACGGATGACATGTGGCTCGCCGCATGTCCAGAAGACCGGCGCCCGCAAGCACCAGAGGCCCGGAGCAGATGGCACCGATCACGGCACCCGCCCCGGAGACCCGTTTCGCAAGACGGGACGCGCGTTCAAGACCTGCGTGGTCGGCGGACCAGTCTCCACCGATGAACGCCACAGCCAGGTACGCAGATGGCTCCACGGCTTCCGGCTCAAGCGTGACCTGCAGCATGGGACCGTCGTCCGGCCTGAGCCAGCCGCTACGGGGTGAACACAGCTCGATATCAAGACCGGCGTTGGAGATGACTGCCGTCACCGCGCGACGTTCGTGATCGTTGAATCCGCTGCCGGTAAGCACCAGCAGAAACTTGCGAACAACGTCCCACGGCAACCTGTCCATCGACTCCTCCCGATCAGATCTTCCAGCCCATCAGCCGAATCGCCGCGCCGGCCATATAGAGCGAACCGGCAACCAGCACCGTGCCTCCGTGTCCCGCCAGGGAGCGTCCGAGGCGGATCGCGGTCGGGATGTCCGGTTCGACCAGCACCTTTACCCCCGGGGCAACGTGCCGCGACGCCACGTTCGCGACCACCCCGGGATCGGCGCCGCCCTCAAACGAGGTTTCGATGATACCGTCAACCGACGGGGCTATCCGGGCCAGCACCCCATCGTAGTCCTTCTCGGGCCTGGTCGCGTGGACGAGGATGAGAGGTCTCGACAGTCCGGGCAGTTCTTCCTTGAGACTAAGGGCGGCATGCACGTTGTGGCATCCGTCGAGGATGGTGACTGGATCCGAGTCTACCGTCTGGAACCTGGCCGGCCAGAACGCCGACGACACCCCGCGGCGGCATGCGTCCGAGTCCACCTCGAACCGCCCGGAATCGACAAGGCAACGCACCGCGGCCAGCGCCAGTCCCACGTTTTCGTGTTGATACCTTCCGGGAAGTCCCGGATGAAGACCGGAAATGGTCTCGCTCCACCCCTTCCAGACCAGCCCGTCCGCCCCTTCCACGCACGAAAAATCCACACCCGATCTGACGACCGGCCCGGCGCCGACCGCCGAAAGGGCCGGGCCGACCGTGGATTCGAACAAAGCGGTATCGACCCCGGTCACGAACGGACGTCCATCACGGGCGATACCCACCTTTTCCATCGCGATCATCTCCCTGGTCGACCCCAGGAATCCCACGTGGTCCAGACCGACGTTGGTAAGGACAGACAGGACAGGATTGGCGACGTTGGTCGAATCGAATCTGCCGCCCATGCCGATCTCGACGACCGCCACGTCGACTTGACGGTCCGCGAACGCAAGGAACCCGATGGCGCTCAATGCCTCGAAGAACGTCGGCCTGATGTCGCGGGACTCGACCACCGCCCTGACCCGGGCGCCGAGTTGATCGAAATAATCCTGTTCGATGGTTCTGCCTTCAAGCTGGATGCGCTCGCGGACGTCGACCAGATGCGGCGAGGTGAAACGGCCCGTCCTGTATCCGGCCGCGCGCAGAATCGACTCGACCAGGCACGTGGTCGACCCCTTGCCGTTTGTACCTGTAATCAGGATCACCGGATACCCGAGCTGAGGATTGCCAAACGCCTCCATCAGCGCCTGCATGCGGGAAAGGCCCGGTACTATGCCCTGGCGCTGCAGCGCACCCAGAAAACCGAGCTTCAGGACGTCGTCCATCTCGTCTTTTGTCCAGTGTTACTCGAGGAAGGTCTTGAGCTTCTTCGAACGGGAAGGATGACGCAGCTTGCGCAGGGCCTTTGCCTCGATCTGACGGATGCGCTCGCGCGTGACCTTGAACTCCTGGCCGACCTCTTCGAGCGTGTGATCGCTGCGTTCGCCGATCCCGAAACGCATCCTCAGGACCTTCTCCTCGCGGGTGGCCAGGCCACACAGCACCTTTCTCATCTGCTCGGCCAGATTGGCCTTCACCACGGAATCCGCCGGAGAAGGAGTCTTCTTGTCCTCGATGAAGTCTCCAAGATGCGAATCGTCCTCTTCGCCAATCGGAGTCTCGAGCGAAATCGGTTCCCTGGCGATCTTCATCACCTTGCGGACCTTTTCGACTGGAATCTCCATCTTCTCGCTGATCTCCTCGGGAGTCGGCTCGCGCCCGTACTCCTGAACCAGATAGCGGCTTGTCCTGACCAGCTTATTGATCGTCTCGATCATGTGGACCGGGATTCTAATCGTGCGGGCCTGATCAGCGATGGCGCGCGTGATCGCCTGACGAATCCACCAGGTCGCGTAGGTCGAGAACTTGTAACCGCGCTTGTACTCGAACTTTTCCACCGCCTTCATCAGGCCGATGTTGCCTTCCTGGATCAGATCCAGAAACTGAAGGCCGCGATTCGTGTATTTCTTGGCGATTGACACGACCAGGCGCAGATTCGCTTCGACCAGTTCCCACTTGGCCTTTTCGGTGCGCTTCTCGGCGGCCATGATCGCCTGCTGGGTGCGCAGGAGGTCGTCCGCGGTGAGGTTAGCCTTCTGCTCGGCCGCCCTGATACGCTTGCGCGCGTTCTGAACCTTGTGTTCCAGCTCTTCAAGGGTATCGAGCGTGAATGTCTGTCCATCCACGCCGACCGCGCAACGGTCAGACGAAAGCCGCGCGTCGCGAAGCATCCTGCGAAGATTGGCCAGATCGTCGCCGACCATTCTTTCCACGGACCGGATCTCGCACCTGGCAACGTTGATCTTCCTTACGTGATCCTTCAACTTCTCGACGATCTCGCGGATCAGGAACTGGTTCAACCTCATGGACACAAGGACCATCTTCATCTCTTCCTTGTGCCCGGCAAGCTGAGCCTCGAGCGCCTGCCTGTTCCTTGTCGACAGGCCGGGTTTCTCAAGCTGCATCATCTCGCGGTGAATCACCTTGTCCAGTTCCTTGGCCTGATCGAGGAGTTCCAGTACCCGCTTGCGGGTCGCGACCTCGTCGCCGACTTCTTCGTCCTCGTCGAGGTCCTTCACTATCTGTTTGATGCTGACCTTGCCGCGGCGCAGCCTGTCCTCGAGCGACAGGATCTCGGAGACGGCGATGTCGGTCTCCATGATCAGACCGAAGACATCAAGCTCACCTTCCTCGATGCGCCTTGCGATCTCGACCTCGCCCTCACGATTCAGCAGGGGAACCTCGCCCATCCGGCGAAGGTACATCCTGACCGGGTCGTTTGATTTGCCGTACGCCTCGGAGTACGAATCCTCGTCAACCGGGATGGTCA
>JAGOFO010000231.1 GCA_017997155.1 Myxococcota bacterium | reverse complement strand
TGAGCAGGGGCGGCATCTTGCGCGGCGGCCTGGACGCGGGGGCCTGGTCATACGAATTGTCATGCCTGATCGTCGACCCGGAATCCAGGTCGATGCCGTAGCTGGCTGTTGCCCCGGAAGCGGGCGCGAATTCGCCCGGATCAGTGGGAATGCCCATCTCGTCGCCCAGGGAAGCGTCATTGTCGGCGATGCCCGGGATTTCGATGCCATCGATCGATATGTCGTTGTTCTCTTTCATTTTCTACCCGAGAAGACGACGTCGGCAAGCGACCACGCCCAGGCAAGCACCAGAAGAATCGGTGGCACGATCGGAAGACCGCCCGACACCGGAGGAATGTACGCGAAAGAATCTACGATGGGCGCGACCGGGAAGACGACCATCTCGAGTCCGAGACCGAAGATACCGAGCATCGTGATGCCGCGAATCGGCTTGCCGGATACGAGCTGGCCCGATCCCGGAAGCACTATGGCCATCAACACCGTGGCGATGCGTTTCGCCGTGCCCGAGCTGCTCTGAACCTTGATGCCCCTGACGTCCTCGGGATCCAGGAAGGACGGCTTGACCTTGTCGAACAGACACATCGGGCAGTGGTCGAATCCGGAGGCCGCCATGTTGCACGAACGGCATGTGACATGACCGCAGGCCTGGCATCGGTGCGCCCTGCGCGACCGACCGGGAATGAACACCAGAATCACGCCGAGGACGACGATACAAGCCAGCGCGATCGGCATTGATCGGGGCGGAATGGCCCCGAAAAGCAGCGCCTTGAACGGGATGCGCGGCGTGGCTGCCAGCATTGTATTGAGCGGTCCGGAACTGCCGAAGTACACCTGGACAGGCGTCCGGTGCACGGGGGGCAGCAACTCGGAAGTCAGAAGACGCGAATCCGCGCAAACCGACGCGGAAGCGACCGTGGTCCTGACCCTGACCATGAACTCAAGGTCGCTGTCCGACGCGACGTTGCCAATCCTCTCGAGATTGGTCTGCATTGCCCTTGAATCGCCCAGCAGACCATTCGCCACCGCCAGTCCGCGGAAAACGGCCTCGCCCGCCGGCGCGAATGTCGAAGACGTTTCGAAAGACGTGACCGCCGATCGGAGCAGTTCCTGGTCGGGGCGTCCATCGGGGCAGGATGCCAGGGCTTCGTGAATCAGAAGGTTTCCGTGAAGGATACGTCCCGGGGCGGACGACATGAGCGCGGGCGAATCCTGGAGCATCAGGCGGGCCTGACGCAGGCGTACCGGGTCGGAATTCGACCACTGCAGAAGGCCGGCGGCCAGAGCGAGTCTGGAATCGAGCGAGTCGACCGCTGCAGGGTCCTGGGACAATGCGTTGTTGACAACGTCATCGTTCAGATGGGCAAGCGTCGAGTCAGGGCAGTACTCGTAAAGACAGGTCCAGTAAGCCGGTCCCCCGCGGTCCGAAGGCATGGCGGCAGGAAGTGCCGTCAGCGCGCCCAGGAGCGGCAGGCATGCGATCAGCGCGGTCGCGAGCAGCGACATGACACGTTCTGATGTGCGAGAGTAAGGAAACGTGATGAAAAGCCAGAACGCGGCTGTCGGAATCAGCCCGGCACCCAGGATGAACGGGGCCACCAGGATCAGAACAGCCAGAAGCGAAAGGGCCGAGTTTGCGATCGCGTTTATGAAAGACCTGAAACCGTTGCGCGATTCCCTGATGTCGGGGGCCGTGTAAAATGCGGCAGTCGCGCGTGGAAACAGATCGCCAAGATCGTGCCTGAAAAGCGAGAAGTATTTGAAAAGAAAGGCGAACGCGCCAATGATGAAAAGGATGACTATCAAGCCCTGAATATAAAACGAGACAATCGCCGCTGAGTGAATCGCCGCCCGGGGGAACGCCGCGAACTTACCGAAACCTTTGATTATCAGCCCTATGGCGGGGCCGATGCCGCCGAATCCTTCGCCGGCGCGAACCAGGGCCATATGAAAATAGACACCAGGGTAGTCAGGGGCCAGCTTAATGGCATCCTCGGAGAGACGGCGCCGGACAGGGTCGGGAAGGTCTTCCATGCCGACGTTGAACATCGCAATCCAGGCGGCCACGACCGGCGTCAGGTTGCGAATGCCCGCGACGCGCTTCTGTTCGATGACCGCAGCCATTGCCTTTGCGGCGTCTTCGCGGTTTCCACTTTCGGTGGTTGCAAGCAGCAGACGCACCTGGTGTCTGAGGGCAGGTGGCGGCAGGGCGGGGTCACCGACCGACGCGAATGCCGACAGGGAACAGAAAACGACCGCTATCATCGTGGTCGTCAGAGTCAGTCTGGTTGTGGGAAAGCACCTTATCATGCGGGAAGTGTATCAGGCTGCCCGTTAATCCAAAACACATTTTCTTGGCAGTGAAGGCGAAGCGGGGCCGGAGATTCCGGAAAGGCAGAACCGAACCACGTGGAACGTGATTTACTTGCCGCGCTTACGGCGTTCGTGACGCATCTTCTTTCGCATCTTTTCGTACTTATGTTTACGCATCTTCTTGCGCCGCTTCTTGATCACGCTGCTCATGTGGCCATCTCCGTAGTGGTGGTACGAACGAAACGGATGGCAGGATAAGCGCTAACATCCGGATTGTCAAGAAGCACGTGTCGTGGCACTATCCGACCCGTTCCAGGAGTGTTTTTCGGGGGTGCCCGTCATGTCTTCCTGTCGTCGTCTTCCAGAGTGGTTCAAGATAAAACTGCCGATGGGCAGCGAGGCCGCGGGCATGCGGCGCCGTCTGAACGCTCTTTCCCTTCATACCGTTTGTGAGTCGGCGCGTTGTCCCAACCAGGGCGAGTGCTGGGGCGCCGGCACAGCCACAATCATGATAATGGGCGATGTCTGCACCAGGGGATGCAGATTCTGCAACGTCGCGACCGGTCGTCCGGCTGAACCGCCCGATCCCGGAGAACCAGAACGCGTTGCCGCGGCCGTTCGCGACGCCGGTCTTCGATACGCGGTCCTGACCTCGGTCGATCGCGATGACCTGCCCGATGCCGGGGCTTCCCACTTTGCCGGAACCATACGCGCGGTCAAGGCGCTCGATGCCTCGATCCTTGTCGAGGCGTTGATCCCCGACTATCGTGGAGCCAGGCTTGAACAAGTCGTGGCGGCAGGAGTCGACGTTCTTGGACACAACGTGGAAGTCGTCAGGAGATTGACTCCCCGGGCCCGTGACAGAAGAGCGTCCTGGGACAACTCGATCGGGGTGCTGGTCGAGGCTGTGTCTCTGGGGAAGGCCCGCGACACGGGGATGATGGTGAAGACGTCTTTGATGGTCGGTATCGGCGAGACGGATGAAGAGGTCGTCGATGCGATCCATGAACTGGCCGGAGCGGGCGTCGGAATTCTGACCATCGGGCAGTATCTGCAGCCCACCTCACGACACCTTCCGGTCGAACGATTTGTTACCCCGGACACTTTTGATGTTTACAGGCAAGTGGCTGAA
>JAGOFO010000043.1 GCA_017997155.1 Myxococcota bacterium | reverse complement strand
GAAGCGGATGTGACTCGAACGTCAGCCACGCCGGGCGAACCGGGAGGAGAAATCGCCAGGATCGTGCCGTCGTCCGCAACCGATACCGATATGGCGGGGCGCCCGCCGACAAGGACGGAGACCCCTGATGAGAAACCGGAACCGGCGATCGTGATCGGCGTGCCGCCGGACGAAGGGCCGGAAACTGGAAAAACGGACTCGACGCGGAGCCTTGCCTGATAAACGAAATCGACCGGACTGATCGCGGTCCGACCGAAACGGTCCACCGCGCGAAGGGTAACCGGCCCGGCGGCACCTGGCGGCGCCACGCAGTTCAGAATGCCGTCGGCTATGGGAAATATGGAAGGACTGCGCGCGCGACCGAACCATACTTGAACGACCTGGTCGAGCCCTGCCCCCGACAGGGTCACGGTCGTCGAACCGTCGGAGGAACCGAACCCCGGATCGATGGCGTCAATTCGGAACTCGCCCGGAGTGACACCTTCGTCGCCGAGGCCATCGTCCTGAACGGGACCGGGGTCATCAGGACGCCAGAAGTCCAGCGTGGTGTCATTGATGTCGGGAAAATCCGTCGTGGCGTCCAGGGCGTCAAGGTCGCACGACTCGATGCCGCAGACGTCCCGATCCGGGGATAGGCCCTGGCACCCCGCGACGCCGCTGATCCCGGCCAGCAGGAGCACCATCGATGCAGAACCATATCGTACGACGCGCATCCCGCAACCACCGCGACGCTGACGCCATATTCTAGCAACTTTCGTGAAGTTCCGAACGGTCTGTTTCGATTCAACCCCCAGCATTGTCGGAGCAATCCTGAAAATACCCTTGCAAACGAAAATCGGAACCTTTAATATCCCGTTGGCTTTCAAGCCGGAAGACAAACTGCAATCCTTTGGGAGGTATTGGTAATGAAGGGTCTGGTAAAATTTTTTGGCGTCATGGTTCTCGCGGTCGCGATGACCGGCCTCGTTGCCTGTGGCGATGAGACTCCGAACACCGACAACGGCAACCCGGAAGAAGACACGATCGAAACCCCCGACACCGTCACTGCGGACACGAACGTTCCAGACGAAGGTGAAGGTCACGACACGAACGTCGAAGACAACACCCCGGCAGACACCTGCGTGCCCGACTGCACGGACAAGGCCTGCGGCGAGGACGGCTGCGGCGGTTCCTGCGGCGAATGCGGCGAAGATCAGTTCTGCAACGACACGTTCCAGTGCGAAGACGAAGTCTGCGTTCCCAACTGCGATGGCAAGGAATGCGGCGATGACGGCTGTGAAGGTTCTTGCGGCGAATGCACGGAAGGCCAGGTTTGCGTCGAACTGACCAGCACCTGCGATGACACCTGCGTGTTCCCGGACGAACTGCCGACCACCTGGGGTGAAGCTGGCGTCGTCAATTACCTGCACATCCCGGCCAATGCCGACGAAAAGGCCGACTGCTTCGACTACACCGGCGACGGCGTGGGCGACTGCGGCCTGACCGTCCTGGCCTCCATGGTCAACGGCGAACTGGCCAAGATGATGACCGCCGGCAAAATGGCGATCATTTTCGAGTTCGCGAACGTGACTGACTTCTCCAACACCACCGACTTCAACCTTCAGGGTCTGATGGGCGAGCCCGTTACGGCCGGCGCGCTCGAGGGCGATATGTACGTCGACCAGGCTTCCTACCTGGAAGAGACCTGCAAGCCGATGATCTACTTCGCCGGCACCGACATCACCGAAGGCGCCCTGGCCGCTGGTCCCGGTAACTTCACGATCTCCGTTCCGCTGTCGGCTGACCTGCTGCTGACGGTTCACCTGGTTGACGCCCAGATTAAGGCCAACCTGACCGCCGGCACCGTCGGCGTTTCCGCGACGGACGGTTTCCTGTCCGGCGTCGTGACCAAGCAGGAACTGACTGACATCATCGACAGCATCGAAGCTGAATGCCAGAAGGACCCGGTTCCGGAAGCCGTCGAGGACATCTGCTCGTTCATCCCGACCGCCAGGGGCGCAATGGGCATGCTGTTTGACATGCACCAGTGCGCCATCTCCGAAGTGGGTTGCCCGGAAGGTTCCGGCAAGTACATCGCCAAGGACGGCGAGCATCCCGCTGACGCCGCCTCCCTGTGCCTGCAGTTCACGCTGGCCGAGGCTAACGTCGCCGGTTACGTGCCCGAAGCTCTGTAATCCTTCGTTCACCGTGGGATGATGAAGGGGGCGCTTCGGCGCCCCCTTCTGTTTTCCGGCCTCCCAGAATCAAGCATTTTCCATCGGTCCAGTGACTCAATCGAGTGTTTCAGGCTACAATTGCGCGGACCGCCCGCGGGGGCCGAATGAAGCTGATAGTCGTAAACGCGCGCACCTCCAACCCGTTCAGGGTGATGGTGCGTCTGATCGCCTGGCTGATGCTGTCCACATGCATGCTCGGCGCGATGACCGGTGGCGCCGCGTATGTATTCCTTTCCCGTGATCTTCCCGAGATTCCCCCTTTCGACGCCATCCGGCTCGGCACCGTCAGCACGGTATCGGATCAGCACGGCCTGTTGCTTGGCGAGGTGTTCAAGGAAAGACGCTATCTGACACCGATGGAAGGCTTCCCGGATATTCTTGTCAAGGCGGTGCTTTCATCCGAGGACGAACGCTTTTTCGAACACTCGGGAACCGACCTCCGTGGCATCCTCAGGGCGGTCGTGACGAACCTCAGGGCTGGAAAGGTGCGCGAGGGCGCGAGCACCATCACTCAGCAGGTGGCACGTTCGCTGCTTCTCAGCGGCGAGCGCAGTTTCAAACGCAAGGCCCGCGAGGGGATCATCGCAAGGCGTCTCGAGGATATCTACACCAAGGACCAGATCCTGGCCCTGTACCTGAACCTGATCTATCTCGGAGAGGGCTGCTACGGTGTCGAGGCCGCCTCGCGGATCTACTTCGGAAAGACGGCCATGGATCTGACCGTTCCCGAGGCGGCAACCATCGCGGCGCTTCCGCAGTCGCCTTCTTCCGTCACCCCGATGCGCAACCAGGAGGAACTTGTCAGGCGTCGTGATCGCGTGATCAACCGGATGCTTGAAAATGGAAGCATCACCGCTGAACAGGCCGCCGCGGCGCTGGCGTCCAGGATCGTGGCCGTGCCGCAGCGCGACAACCTGCGTGACCGCACCCCGTTCATGACCATGGAGGTCATCACGGGGATCAAGCAGTGGACCTCGCGTTCCTCACGCAGCGGCATCCTGGTCGGTGGCGGCAACGTTCATGCGGAAACCACAATCGACACCGGCCTGCAACTCAAGGCGGACAGGGCTGCCTTCAAGGCCGCGATGGCGCTGTCGATGCGCCAGGGATGGGCCGGCGCGCTCGCGACCATCAAGGAACAGGACGTAAAGACATTCCTCGACCTTAACGGCGCGTGGATTTCGGAACACCCGGAGTACGCGGCTGATGGTGAGGAGAATCCGCTTCTGGCGGTAGTCACGGCCGTTGACCGGAAAGGCGCGGACGTCGCGCTGTCCCCGGTCAGTCGCGGTCGCATCCCGATCGAACTTATGAAGTGGGCGATCCCTTACACCAGGTTCGACGAACGCAACATCACCGAGAAGCGTGGAAGCCTGTCCCTGGACGGAAGACTGAAGGACGCAACGGACGCACTTAAGATCGGGGACGTGGTGCTGGTTCTGCGCGAGCATGGGGATGGCAGGGGGACAGGGACAGGCGTAGGGGCGAATGACAATTCGCCCACCGGGACAGGGATAGGGACAGGGTCAGGGACAGGCGTAGGGGCGAATGACAATTCGCCCACCGGGACAGGGATAGGGACAGGGTCAGGGACAGGCGTAGGGGCGAATGACAATTCGCCCACCGGGACAGGGACGGTGGACAGATTCCGTCTCGTTCAATTCCCGCAGGTCCAGTCGGCACTGATCGCCATGGACCAGCGCACCGGATACGTCAAGGCGCTTTCCGGGGCGTGGGACTTCGACGAGTCCCAGTACAACAGGACTCGCGCCGTCAGACAGACGGGCAGCGTTGTCAAGCCGATCTACTATTCCCGCGCCTACGACCTTGGCATACCGCCGTCAACCGTCCTGTCCGGCGCCCCGTTCAGGCAGGGAAACTGGAACCCGGTCGGCACCAGTGGAACCGAGGACATGACGCTTTACATGGGTCTGACCAAATCCGAGAACCGCATCTCAATTCGCGCGTACCGGATGGTGCTGGACACGGACAGACTGGAAGGCCTCAATGAATGGGGTTCCCGTCTCGGCCTGAAGGATCCGTTCAAGGGATTTCCGGCCGAGGCGCTCGGAATCGAGCAGCGTCCCGCCGACGTCTTGAAAAGCTACGCGGTGTTCGCGGCCGGCGGTCTGGACGTCAATCCGGTATACATCAAATCCGTGGTCGACGACTCCGGAACGGTCCTGATGGACAACCGCAGCCCACGCGATCCCTCCGTGGGTCTACTGGAGGCCATCCGCCTGGAGTCTTCACGTCCATTCGACACCACCAGACGCCTGATCAACCGGGAGGCGGCATTCATCACCGCCGAAAACCTTCGCAACGTCGCTCGCGAGGGTACCGGCGCAGCCGCACGGAAACTGGGCCGACCGGTCTTCGGCAAGACCGGCACCCTGCCCTTCGATGTGTGGTTTGCCGGCTGGACCCACGAACTGACGGCCATCGCCTGGCTGGGTCAGGACACACACACGCGTTTTCTTGGCCGGACAAGGGCGCGTGGAAACGTGTTCGCCTCGACGACAGCGCTTCCGATGTGGATTGATTTCATGTCCTGGGCAGCGGGTGGACGTCCCGAGGTCGACGATTTGAAACCGGTTCCACCAGGAATCGTATTCGTTGAAATCGACCCCGCCACCGGGCTGCTGGCCCGGGATGAGGGGATCCTGATGCCGCACATAGAAGGCACGGAGCCTGTGGACTTGACGCCTTTGCCTGTCGAGACCCTGCCATGGGTTCAGTCGGCGGGATTCTGAAACCGTTCAGCCGGCCAGTTCCTGGTCGATCACCTTGCGGACCAGAACAGGATCCACCTGCTCGCGGTGGTTCTTCATCACCATGCCGATCAGTCGTCCCGCGGCAGCCGGACCGGAAATGCCGGAATCGGCAATCAGACCACGGACTATATCGCGGGTGGCGGCCTCGTCCAGTTTGGTGGGCAGCCAGTCCTTGAGAAGTTCGATCTCGTATCTGTACGACTCCAGAACGGGACTGTCGCCCCTGCCGGTCTTCTCGACTTCCTCGATCGTCTTGGCAAGCTTCTTCGAGTAGGAAGCTATGACTCCCTGAACCAGTTCGTCCGTTACCCCACCGGTGAATCCGGGAGCCGTCCTCTTCTCGGCCACCAGCGCCTTGATCATTCGCAGACATGCAAGATCAGCCGTCTTGCGCGCCCTCATCGCATCCTTGATCGCCTCATCCAGACGGGCTTCATAAGTCATCTTCGGCACTCCAGCTTCAAAAGCTGTCGTATTATACACCCGCCCGGCCCGGGCGGCCCGAAAATTGCTTCAGACCAGCCACATTCTGCATTGAACTGGATACTCCATCGTGGTACCCTATTGCACGTTTAATTTCTGACCATCAGGTCTCGACCGGGTCTGCCGGCCTGACCCAGGAGGTGTCGATGAAGTTGATGAGCGGCAAGGTTTCCCCCCTGGCATTCGATCTGGTGGACGAGCTCATCAAGTCCAGCAACATCGAAGTCCTTCCCGAGGAAGTCCCCGAGGTTCAGCTTGATCTCGAGTCCGTGCTGAAGGAATACATCCGTTCGGATCGCGAAATCACCGACAAGGCCCGCGACGTGATCGCCAAGCAGAAAAGGGACTACGGCGACCTCTCCAAGGTCAAGGCGCAGATTGCCAGGGAGCGCGGTTTCGGTGTCGGCGAGAACCTGATCGAGTACATCACCGCCCAGCTTATCGAGGCGCTGATCCACAGCCGGCACGTCGAGGAAGTCTACGGAATGGACAACGACCTGACGACGATCATCACGCCGATACTCAAGAAGCATCTGGCCGCCGACGAGGAACTGGACCAGGAAGTCCGCAAGCGCATCAAGAACCTTCAGGAAGGCACGGTGTCCTGGGACGTTCAGTACCAGAAGCTCCGCGACGAGCTCAAAAAGGTCAAGAAGCTCGACGACTGACCAACTCCCCTTCGATTTCGTTTGATTCGACTGCCGATTGGAATCATTATCGTAATGGCCGGCAGCACTGTAGGCCTGCCGCGAAAGGAAGGCATGAACCTCAAGGGTGCCCGCATAGCCGTGACCGGTGCGACCGGATTCATCGGACGGCATATCGTCGAATCGCTTCAAACAAGGGGCGCGTCGGTAGCGGCCGTGGTCCGGAACCGGGAAAAGGCTTTGGCTATCGGATTCCCGAACCGGGACATCATTCTGGCCGATCTGTCCGATCTTCCCGCATTGTCGGCCGCGTTTGCCGGAATGGACGCGATCGTTTCCAGCGCGGCGCTGTTCCGCATAAGAAACACCGACTGGCGTGCTCACATGGCCGCCAACGTGGTGGGCACCGAGAACGTGATGACGGCCGCCCATGAAGCCGGAGTGTCGCGGGTGGTTCACATTTCGTCGGTGGCGGTCTACCGCGGCGCCTGGCGTCGGGTCTTGAACGAGGACGCCCCCAGGCTGACCATCAGGGATCTGACTCCCTTCAACGCCTATTCGGTCTCGAAGGCATTGTCCGAGTCACGCGCATGGGAACTGGCCGCCCGGTTCGGTCTGAATCTGACCTGTTGCCGCCCTTCATCGGTTTTCGGGCCCTGGGACCCGAACATCACACCGCTTATCGCCAGGGTGCTCTCGTATCCAGTCGCTCCCGTGCCCTGCGGCATGAAGGCCGGACTGGTCTACGCCGGTGACGTGGCCCAAGCCGTGGCCCTGATGCTGGAAAACGAGGTTTCGTCCGGAAAGTCCTACAACATCACTGGACTTCACGACTCGTCGTCCGATTTCCTGGCCGCCTGGAAGAAGGCTGGCGGCCCATGGCCGGGACTGGCGATACCTGTCTGGCTTCCGATGAAGAGACTCTGGGACAATTCGCTGGCCGAAGTCGAACTCGGCTGGAAGAACAGCACGCGGGACGAAGCTCTGACCAGGACGTTCCAGCAGGATCCATTGCCGGGACATTCAAACGGCGATCACACCAAGGAGATAGCATGACGATTTTCCAGGAACGCAGGAAACGCTTTTTCGATGCGATGGAAGACGGCGTGGCGCTGATTCCATCTGGAACGCCGGCATTGCGCAACGGTGACGTTGAACACCCGTTCCGAGCGGACAGCGACTTTCATTTTCTGACCGGCATGGACGAACCAGACGCATGGGCGGTACTGACCAAGTCCGGGACGCTGACCACCTTCGACCTGTACCTGCGGCCTTTCGACCCCGAACAGGAAGTCTGGATGGGCAAGAGGACGGGGGCACAGGGAGCGGTCAAAACTTTCAAGGCGGATCACGGCTTCGACATTGCGCGTTTCGCCGAAGACCTGCCGATGATCCTGGAAAACAGGCCGGTGCTGTATTTTGCTTTCGGGGTCAACGCCGAGTGGGACGCCAGGATCCTGGCGATCACCAACAGCCTGAAACAGGAGGCCAGACGCGGAATTGCCGGGCCATGGAAACTGGTCGACCCACGCACTGTCACCTGGTGGATGCGCATGATCAAGACAAGGAAGGACGTGATTGCCCTGCAGAAGGCATGCGACGTGACGGCCCAGGCTTTCAAGGCTGCGATGCGTGCGGTCAGGCCCGGCATACGCGAATACGAGCTTGCCGCCGTGGTGGAATTCGAGTTCGCGCGGCGAGGAGCGAAGCGTCTGGCGTTCGAGACAATCTGCGCGGCCGGGGCGAACGCGGCAACGCTGCACTACACCGCAAACGACAAGATAATCGGTGAACGCGACATGGTGCTGATCGACGCCGGAGCCGAGGTCGGAATGGTGTGCGCCGACATCACCAGGACATTCCCGGCATCAGGACGCTTCGAACCCGCGGCCCGGGAGGTCCACGACTGGGTTCTTAAGGCACATGCCGCTTCTGTCCGCGCGGTCAAGCCGGGAGCCACCTACGCATCGGTCCACAGGGCCGGACTCGAGGTGCTTTGTCTCGGTCTTGTCAAGATGAACGTGCTTCACGGCGAAGTCGACCAGATCATCGAGTCCGCGGCGTACCGCCCATATTTCATGCATCGCATCGGACACTGGCTCGGTCTGGATTGCCACGATGTCGGCCCGTACTTCGTCGACAGTGAGTCGATACGACTTGAACCGGGAATGGTCCTGACCATCGAACCCGGCCTTTACTTCAGGAACCAGCCCGAGGTGCCTGAACGACTCAGGGGCATCGGAGTCAGGATAGAAGACGACGTTCTGGTCACCCCGAAAGGCAGGAAGATCCTGACCGACGAAGTACCCCGCAGCGCAGATGAAATAGAGGCTTTCATGGACGCCTCGCCGGACTGGTTCAAGGGCATCGAACCGGTGTCGGGCCAGTAAAAATCCAGTTGACACCCGCGCATGGACTCCATTACAATTCGCCCGCTTTTGCGCTGGCGAAGTAGCTCAGTTGGTCAGAGCAGGCGGCTCATATCCGCCGTGTCGGGGGTTCAAATCCCTCCTTCGCCACCACCGGACAGATTCGCCACGCCCAGACTGATGCGGCCATCAGCCCATACAAATCGACACAATCAAAAATCCACTGTAACTACAAGGAGTTCGACAGCTCAGACTCCTTCGCGGGAAGATTTGCTCAGAATAATGTTTACAATGCCTTAATTTCGCTTTTCATCGGCGGCGAAAGGATGTAAAACTTGGCGGTTTCTATAAGGGATAAAGTGTATCCCGTTGATCTCAGTGGTTGGAGGTTCATGATGAAGGCCCGCTGGCTCCTGATCGGATCGCTCATTGGCGTGCTGTTTGCCGCCGGTTGCGCGACGGAAGTCGGAACAATCGACAGAACGCAGTCCGACAAATTGGAAAAGAAGCTCTTCGCAGGTATCTGGTTCATGACTCAGGAAGTCATCGACATCGGATACAACGGGGCTTTCAGCTTCGTCGGCGAGATGAACTTCGGCGCGAACGCCAAGGTCATCTTCGACATTCAGAAAGACATGCTGATTGTCTACCCCGTGACCGAGTACATCCAGGATTCCGAAAAGGAATACCAGCGTCACCAGATCTTCCGTTACTGGGACGATCGCTGCATGACCTCCGAGTCCGAGCAGCACGAATGCATCGACGGCGTCGACAACCTGCGGGATCCCGAAAGGCTCTGCTGCTTCGTCGATGTCTACGTCGGTCAGCCGTTGGCCGCCTTCAACATCAAAAGCCACTTCGAGGTTCAGCGCGAATACAACTCGGGTACCGGTTACCAGGGTAACGTCCTCGAGGAAAACGACTACGACAAGGAATGGTGGCAGCGCAAGTGGTTCCGCGTCGACTGGACAAAGAACAACATCAACGACTTCACCTTCATGGCCCGCATGATCAAGCAGAGCCCGGTCGACTACTACGTCCAGGAATATGAGACCGACAATCCGGACTCCCCGACCTTCAACGAGGACTACATTGACCTCGTTACCAAGGTGTTCGGCGAACCCGAGAGCACCGGAAGCTGCGACATCTACGCGGTCTCTTCCGGCGACTGCACGTCGGCGGTGATGAAGATCCGCACCGCCTTCCGGAAGGCCGACGTCGAACAGAACTACGAACCTCAGCGATACGCCAACGAGGAAGAAGCAACCCAGTTCGGTTACTTCCTGACCTCGCGATACTCATGGGACGAGGATTACGGTCTCACCGAAGCCGGCAAGGTCCAGTATGCCAACCGCTGGAACCTGTGGCTTAACTCGTTCAATGAGGTGGAAGTCGAAGTTCCGGTGACCGGCGAGGACGGCACCAGTTACTCGACAACCAAGCCCTGTTTCAAGGACATGGACGACACCGGCTGCGACACAACGCTGGTCGACGGCTCCAAGGAATTCTGCCGCGCCGATGGCTGGTTCCAGCACGGCACCTGCGTAGTCCGTGAAACCAGGCCGTATGTGGAACGTGGTCTGAGGCCCATCGTCTACAGCGTGTCCGAGAGCCTCCCCGAGGATTTCTGGCCCGCCACCCGTTCGATGGCCAGCGAATGGTCCGATTCATTCAAGGACACTGTCGCATGGCTGTATTTCTGGGAAGAAAAGGGAATGATTCACGGTTCCGAGAGGGTGCGCGCCTGTGAGACGAACGCGGACTGCGCGACCCACGCCGTGGCGGATATGATGTTTGACCCGGATAAGGTCGATAACAAGTCGATGCTGCCCCTCGGTTCCACCGGCAGGCCGCTCTACAATTCGCTCGCGCTTACCGCCATCGTCGGACCCGATGGTTTCGTTACCATTCCCGACTGGGGATACCCGAAGGATCCCGCCAGCGCCATGAACGGCAAGTGCGCCATTCGCTTCGTCAACCTGGACAAGACCAACGCCGCGACCCTTTCGGTCAATGGTACACCGATGTACAGCGACGTCTCCGCGATGACGAAGAGTTCCTACAACCCGGCCACCCCGGCACACACGCTGGTTTCCGCCGGCGATCTGACCCTGCAGGTCACGGCCGGCTCGGGTAATGCCGAGGCCAACCTGAAGTGCGTATCGAACCACATCGCTCTTGCCGTGTTCAACGGCAGCGACCTGATCGTCTCCGATGTCCACAAGACCAGTGTCAAAGGCCTTCGGGTCGTCAACGCCACGAACATCGCCCTTGACATCAGCCTGAACGGCGCCATCCGCGGCTACAACGTGATCCCCGGTGAAAGCACCGGCTACGATTCGATCCCCGGAGGCATCTACGAGACGGCGAATCCCGATGATCAGATCCTCGAAGCTGGCTTCATCGAGCAGCGCCTGGTCGCCACCGAGGCTGGTGCCCGCGGCGACGTCACATGCCTGAAATACGAAGGACGCAGCGTCTGCGCCGGCTACAATTCACCGCTGACCGTCGAGGACTTCGAGCGCGTCGCGGAAATCAAGGCGAAGCTCCCCGAGATGTTCGTTCTTTGTCATAACAGCTACCTGCCCGCCGATGACCAGGGCAACCTGAACGACGACGAGTACAAATCGAATCTGTACGCACCGTGGACCCAGGTCAAGAACGCGACGGACGAGGAACTGGCCGAGCTGCCCGTGATCAACCCGTGCGTTGACTTCCTGTACAACGCCGACAAGATGACCGAGGACCAGAAGCTGGCCCAGGCCGCCGCCATGAAGAAGCCCGGTGACTCCCGTTACAGCATGGTCTACTGGGTGTCGGAAGCTCAGTTCTCCTCTCCGCTCGGCTACGGGCCTTCGGCGGCCGACCCCGACAGCGGTGAGATCTTCTGGGGCGTGGCGAACATCTATGGCGCCTACATCTATTATTACCAGAACCTTTACCGCGACCTGTTCGAACTGCTGCGTGGCACGATCAACACGACGGATTACGTTACCGGCGACAGCATCCGGGAACAGATATTCGGCAAGGATCAGTGGGTCGAAGATGAAGAGGGCGGCACGATCAACCGCAAGGCCAGTGTCGTGTCCCTCGCCGATTCCGCTCGTGAGATGAACGCTCACCTGAAGGCGCTCGACATCGGCCGCCAGTACGCGGACGACGTTCGCGTCCAAGGCCAGAACAGCATCTCCTTCGACGAGATGATCGCCACGATCCGCAGGCTCCAGAAGGACGAAAACCTGATGCAGGGACTCCCGACCCAGCCAGTCAGTTTCGGCCGCGACAGACTGTCTCTGCTGAAGGGAACGAAATACGAGGAGCTCCTGAACAACGAGGAAGTCCGCTACGCGACCGAGTCGCTCGGCAAGTCAAGCCCGCTCGACTGGATGAACCTTGAAACGATCAACAAGGCGGAGATCGAGCGTCACCGCATCCTCGGTGAGAACAACTACTGCTTCTATGACTTCGATGACGAGGGTCTGATCGGCATCGTCAAGGCCTGGGCCTGCATGCCGAACGACACAAGGCCGATCTGCGACACGTCCACCTTCGATCCGATGCTGCGCGACAATTTCTCGTCGAATTCCTGCTGCATCGATGACCCGGAATACCTGGGCAAGGTCGTCGGATACCGCATGTACGAAGGCACGGTAATCCACGAAGTCGGACACACCGTCGGCCTGCGCCATAACTTCAGCGCGTCCACCGACGTGTTCAACTTCTACGATCCCTACTACGACATCCGCGAGAAGGAACCCCTGCCCTGCGTGATCAGCGCCGAGTGCGACGAGGAGGCCGGGAACTACTGCAGCAACGGATACTGCGTCAACAGAAAGGTCGAATCCTGCTCGTTCGACACCGACTGCGGCCAAATCGATTCAACCGGCAATGTGACCCACTTCAACCATTTCAAGTGCCTCGATGGGAATTGCGTCCAGGTGAACACCTGCGGCGTTCATGGCGAATGCCCGGTCGGAACGCACTGCGACGGCGAATCCAGAGTCTGCCTGAACGACGGCACGAACGACTGGGACTCCACGCCGGTCGTCGGCGGCGAGCAGGTGGTCCAGCAGTTCAAGCCGCGCGCGGCCATGACCCAGCGCGAGGCCGACCTGAACAGGACCATTTACCAGTACACGTCGATCATGGACTACGGCCAGAGGTTCAACTCCGATATCCTGGGTATCGGAAAGTACGACCGCGCGGCGATCAAGTACGGCTACGGCCGCCTGGTCGAGGTCTACACGGACGTGTCCAAACTGCACAGGGCATCTCAGATGTATGCGCAGACGTACGACTACGAGACGTCCCAGACTGTCAGCGACTTCGACACGATGTACTGGAATGCCGGTATCTACTTCAGCCAGTTCTACTACCTGAACAACCGGATTGGCCCCGAGGCGTCGAAGTCCAGCGGCGACTACTGGATGAACCGCGCGTCGGTTCCGTACGACCTGCTTCGCGACGAACACGTTCTGGCAACGAACTACTACCGCCAGGAACAGGACTGGTCTTACATCAAGGTGCCCTACAACTACATGGCCGACGAGTGGCGCGGCAACGTCGGCTGTTACACCTGGGACACCGGCGTGGACATCCTCGAGATCATCCACTCGATGAACATCCAGTTGAAGGACTACTACCTGATGGACGCGTTCAAGCGCGGCCGTTACGGATTCGGTCTTGGTGGAAACCCGCTCGGCTACATGTCCAGGATCCAGGAAAGATACATGGACCCGATGAGGGGCGCCGCGATGTACTACGCGCTGTACGGCCATCTCCTGAAGAACATGGGCTGGCGCTCGTTGTGGGCCAACGCTCCGCTGATGGGCTGGGCGCTGCGCCGCGCTTCGGAATACGGCTTCGAGATCCTGGCGAACTCGATGGCGTCCCCGGCGCCGGGCTCGTTCAAGCTGAACCTGAACACGAACGTGTACGAGAACATCAGCTTCGAACAGGATGCGCCCGGCAGTGAACTGAACATCGCGCTCGGCGACGGCAAGTATCCCTACACCACCTTCTGGGATGGAGCCGGTTACTACTACTTCGACCACGCTCAGTACTACGGCTCGTTCTGGGAAAAGATGGCGGCACTGATGACGCTGACCGATTCGACGGTCTACTTCACGTCGAACTACGTCGGCGAGCAGCTCGACATCGGCGTCGGCACCAGCCTCGGGTTCAACACGATGTACCCGCAGCTGCTGGTGGAGCTTCTCGGCGGTCTGACGGCTGACGAACCGAAGTACTTCGGCTACCAGGGCAGCGGCGCCGGCGCGGCCCCGCACCAGTACTTCGACGTGGCCAACTCGGGTGCCTACGTGCTGGTCGAGGGAGACCCGGCCAACACATCTGACGACTACTACACGATGTCGCCCAACAAACCGTACTTCACCCCGCTCCAGAGCTCCGACGGAAAGCGAGTCCAGCCGTCCATCGACAACCTGACGTTGAAGCTGTACTCGATGCTCTACGGCCTGGCTTATCTGCCGGCCTCCTTCGACCCGTCCTTCGTCGACTCCTTCCTGATCTGTCTCGACGGGACGCCGGAGTGCCGCGACATCGGTCCGAAGTCGGGCATCACGCCCAAGACATTCAAGGATCCGTTCAGCGGCAAGACCTACAAGGTCTGGGGTCCGACCTACCAGACCAACTGGTTCTCGCCGAACGAAACCATCGTCGACAAGGCGAACACGCTCCTGGCCGAGTGGGAGACCGCGGCTGAAGACGACAAACCGGCCCTGGAACAGAAGCTCCGGGAGACGATCGAAGTACTCGACATGATGCGCGGTATCTACCAGATATACAGCGCACTCAAGATCTGATGGGGGATGACGTGATGAAAACGAAAGTAAACAACATTGTCATCAACCTGATCAGGGGAGGAGCTGCGATGAAGACAACTGCCAGGACGGCCCTGCTGACGCTAGTGGGCCTCGCGATGTTCGCCGGCTGCGCACAGGACGTCGGGACAATCGACCGCGTCAAGGAAAACTACGTGGCCAAGGAAGACCTGCTGTACAACGAAGACGGCACGCGCAAGGAATGGTTCGTCCGCCTGACGGTCACCGAGACGCCTTACGCCTCGGCGTACTCGTTCATCGGCGCACAGGATCCGATCGAGCGCGGTGTGTTCGAGATCCAGGAAAGGTACCTCTACTTCTACCGTACCTACACGTTCGTGGACAACGAGTACGACGGCAACCCGCGTGAAGACACCCACACCAAGCTGAAGAACAGGGATGGTTCCGACTACCTGCTCAACGGTGAGCCTGTGTGGCGGGACAAGAACGCGCCGGCCATCGCCTATCCGATCGATAAGCATTTCGACATCATCTGGAACTACAACCCGATGACCGGAGAGCCTGGCAACGTCAGGTCCGAGAACGCCTCCGACCGCATGTGGTACGAACGCGACTACATCCGTGTCAACTGGGGCACGAACATGCTGCCCACGTACGTGAACAAGTTCCAGTCGGACTCGTCGTACGAGACGATGCTGACCGATTCGTCGTCGCCGACCAACCTCGACCTGAATCCGGCCTCCGGCTACATGTCGTTCAAAAACACCGTCATCGCCGGAGTCCAGACCGACTACATCGATGGTTTCGGCGAAATCCCGATTTGCTGGTACTACGCCTGGTACGTCGGCGGCATTTACGAGTGTGTCTCCGAAGAGCTCGAACTGTACACCGGCTTCATGGCGGTGAACACCGAGCGCGAAGAGGAATACCACCCGATCCAGTACACCGACTACGACCAGCAGCGCTTCGGTTTCTTCCGTGCCGAGAGACTGCGCTGGGATCAGGACTACGGCACCGCATACCATCTGTTCCAGCGGTACGCGACGCGTCACGACATCTGGAAGAAGGACGCCGACGGCAACATCATCGGCGTGCGCCCGCTGGTCTATCACGTCAGCGACGACTTCCCGAACAACCTCGTGTCCGAGACGAAGATCATCGCGGAACAGTGGTCCAAGGCATTTGACGACACCGTGAAGGGCGTTACCGGCAAGAACGTGAACGAACTGCCCGCATGGACCCAGAACGGCGAACAGATGCTGGACGAGAATGGTGCAGAGGTCTTCGTGGATCACATGTTCATCGTGTGCGAGAACAACCGTTCGGACGCGGATCTTCGCGATCGTGACGAGGGAGTCCTCGAGACGAATGAAGCCATCTGTGGTTCGCTGGACAACGTCAAGGAAAACGGCGATCTGCGTTACAGCTTCATCTTCTCGGTCAACGTTCCCGGCGGCGGCACCCCTTACGGCTATGGCCCGCCGGCCTGGGATCCGATCAGCGGACGCATCGTTTCCGGCAACGCCTATGTGTACAACACCGCCTTCCACGAGGGCGCTGTTCGTGCCCTGGATCAGATCGAACTGCTGGCCGGTGTGAAATCATTCCGCGAGATCGCGGACGCGGCGTACATCGAGGAAGTCATGCGCAACGAACGCCTGCGCCAGTTCAGCTACTGGCGGAACGGCTACACGACCGAAGAAGCGCAGGAACTCGTCGACAGTCTGGTGACTCCAGAAGTCACCGAGGCGCTGACCACCACGGGCGTTCAGAAGTCCGACCAGTCGCCGGTCGCCGGTCGTATGAGCATCCTCAACAGTCTCCCGGACGTCGAGAGCCTGTTTGTAAACAGGGACGTTCGCTGGCTGTTCAAGGATCCGTCCCTGTTCACCCGCGAAGGTCAGGCCGATTCGTCCAGATTCACGGGCGATGAGACCGCCACCACCAGCATCGCCAGCAAGTACCTGCTGCGCAACTGGGCGAACGCCGAAGGCACCCGCGAGGTGCTGAACAAGTACCGCAAGATGGCCGCTTCCGGAATCGACCGGGCCGAGTTCTACGACGGCGCGCTGATGGGACTGGCCAATACCTACAAGGCCCGCTACGACCAGAT
>JAGOFO010000042.1 GCA_017997155.1 Myxococcota bacterium | reverse complement strand
CCCTGGTCAAGCCAGCGCCTGGTGACCGCCTCGGCTTCGTCGGAAGGCACCAGTGAGTAGGTTCCGGGAAGGTCGAACAGCCTCACCTTTCTGCCGGCCACCATGGCCATGCTTTCAGTGAACTCGACACTGGTTCCGGAAAAATTGCCTGTTTCTGCCTTGAAGCCCGCCAGACTGTTGAACAGCGTGCTCTTGCCGCAATTTGGCTGTCCAAGCAGGGCGATTCGCGGAATCGGCTTGTTTTCTCTGGGTGAAAAGATGAGGTCAATCGGGTTCAACTGTTATCCTTGAGGCCATGCCTCTTCCGACGGCGATCTCGACCTCGGATCCCTGGACACGGACAAGAATCGGCCCATGAAACGGGGCCTTCCTGATCACCGAAACCCTGTCGCCAGCATGAATGCCCAGGGACGCCAGATTCCTGGAGAACCCGCCGCCACAGTCAACTTCCTTGACCTTGACCTGACCATCGATTTCGACTTCCAGCAATGTCATTCAGCCCGTCCGGCGAGAGACAGGCTAATGATAATGATTTTCAACTGAATAGCAAGGGTGCTGCTGTGGGAAACGTTGAAAGACTCAAGGACAACCACAATTGTTCAGTCGATCAGCTTCTGGGCAGTGGTGACTTGTGATCCCACTTCGCTATGCGATCCCTGAAATGCGGATTCTCACGGATGAATGCCTGTTCACACCAGCCACAGCGTTCACAAACCCGATCGCAGGTCGTTACCCTGTCGAATGCCTCAGGACACTCGACGTAGCCGGTCAGCATCCTCGCCGCGTCCGATCGCATGGTCGAAAAGCGATCCACCTCGCCGAGGATCTCGCTGGTGGTCGAATCCCGACCGGCAAGTTTGATAAGGCCGACCAACCCTGCGTACCTGGGAATGGATGCCGGTACTATCTCGGTCTGCCACTGTTCCCAAGGCGCGGCCACCTTCATCTCAAGGCACCTCATGCTGCATGCCTCGAACTCGGAGCGGTCGACGCAGTCGCGCCTGGCGATCGTCATGCAGTGCGCGACTATGAAGGGACATCCCGGCAGACACTGTTCGTTCGGGATCAGTTCCAGTTCGACTCCGAGCGCGGCCATGGCACGAAGTGCGCCGAGATCCTTGTTGATTTGCCTGGACGGCACAATCCGACCGATCCCGGCCTGTCGTACCCAGTGCCTTGCACGCATCACGGTCGCGATATCGGCCGTCGCCGAAGCGACCAGCATGGCGTCCGGCGACTCGTCACGGATTCTCTTTGCCAGTTCCAGATCCCCGATCGTGAACGATGCCACACCCTCGCCGTGGGCACGAGCCACATACTCGACCACGCCGGCGTGATCCGAACGCGGCACGAACGGCGAGTTGATCGCCATGTTCACGTCCAATCCCAGCCTGCCCGCCCGTCTCACGATGTCGGGGACCATCGACCGGTACTCCGCGGGATCCGGGCCATTCCAGGGACGGAACGTGCCGGACACATCGAGCGGAGCCGGTATGAAGATCTCGGCGATGGACGCCGCGAAAGGCGCGAGTGCCGTTATCAGGGAACTATCGTGGTTGTAGGGGACCGCCAGTTTCATCCCGAGAGATTCAATCCTGGCCGGAATGTCGCCCGCCATCGGTCAGACTCCGTCGGGTGAGTCGACTTTTTCGCCGGATTCGGTCGCGCCGCTGTCGCCGACCACAGGCTTGCCGGCCTGCGGAATCGGGCCGACCGGAATGAACCAGTCCCACAACAGAGGGCCGTCCAGCGGCGGTGTAAGTGTGTCGAAACGCATCATGAACGGCCCGGAAAAGTCGGGCTCGACACCTGTAACGGCCCGAAGCCTTTCCTCGGCCCACCTCTCCATCGAATCAATCGTCTGAGCATCTGCCTGCGTCTGGTTGGTTGCCACCAGAACCATCGCGCCCTCAAACCGGTCGGACGGCACGCCGTCAGGCTCCGGCACCAGATCCGCAACAGGCACGCAAACACGAATGGTCTCGCGGGACAGCCATCCGCTTGAAGCCTCGGCGATCAGCACGAACGGCCGGCCATGAACATCTGATGTCTTGACGACAGCCTCTGTCAGGTCGGTCGCCGCGCGAACAAGATCACGCTCGGTCGTGATCGAGCCAGGGGCGAATTCGCGGTACAGATACTTGAACGACGCCAGACGCCTGACTTCTGAGCGCCCCACCGGATTGCCAGGCGACATGGCACGCACCCTCTCGACTCTTTCGGCCCTGGTCGGCAGCTTGGGCGCCGGCTCGGGAAGGCCCAGTTCCTTCATGCCCCGCAGGTGCTCGGTAACCGGCTTTCCGTCAAGGAAGACCGGAGGAGGTTCATTCAAAGGAACCCTGGACTTGCAGGACAACGAACCGGCAATCATGATTGCGACCGCAGGCAGCCAGAGCGTGTGAAGCAGACACTGGAAACGACGCATGAGACCCCCAATGCCGTCTCGACAGCCAAACAACTGAAGGATTATACCAGACAATTCCGCCAGCGACCGGAAAGGCTCCCGACATACCGACGGTAGAATGGAAGGCCCGCGAGCCTGGCGAAACGCATCGCCGTTCTTGACGCACCGGAGAAACCAGGCTCAAAAATCCTTGAGGAGAACGGAGCAATGCCAGCCCTCGTGGCCCGGTAATCGAACGCCATCTCGGAGTAGACGCCCCCCACTTCCGGATCGGTCAGAGCCTCTCGCAGCCCGGCTTCATCGTGGAACATCCGCAACTCGACACGCGCACCTGCCGGCAGTGCGGCGGATGTTCGGTCGAACACAGACCTGGCCAGCTCCTCTTCCCGCGCGGCGTGGTACAACAGAACACGGGTTCGAAGGCCCAGACCCGCCATCATGGAAAGGACCGGCAGACCCGAGGAACTGAGCGGATCGCACAGACCTGGAAGGCCCGCGATATCGGTCACGAGGACGAATACCGCGTCACCCGGCACACGCTCGGCTACAAGGGCCGTCGCCTCACGCGAGAGTGCCTCGAGATGGTCTGACCCGGCCGATCCCAGTCCCAGGCCAGCCTTCACAGCCGACAGCCACTCGACGGTTGCATTCACACCCCATGGATATGGCGGCCGGATGATATGTCGGCCGGCCTCTGAAGCCCCTTCGATCAGGCTGCTGAAGCTGGCATCGTGATACCGTGACGGCGCGACAATGATGACCTGCGCGGCCAGCGTTTCCCAGAGCATCCGGGAAGTTACCCGCGGCACGATCGTGCCGGTCACCTGAATACCCTCGCCGGCCAGAAGTTCGACAAGATCATCCCTGGCAGGCCCGGGGCGGTACCCGACAAGACCGACCGTGCGCTGGCGCGCCGGCATCGAAAGAACCTCCCGGCGCAGCGGTCCGAATGAGGTCATGAATGCCTCACTCGGGGTCTGGGGAGAAACCGGCGTAATGTAATCAATCCCAGCCGGACACAGGCTGGAGAGTCTGTTCAGGACAGGCCCGGGATCCTCGGCAATGACAACCGGAACGCAGGTGGCAATCACTACAACCGGACCGTGAACCCGTCCTGCCTCGACCTCCTTCAGGATCCTCTTTTCGATCTTTTGCGAGGGGTCGCGGATCACGTCCTCGTCGTTAAGATCCGTGACAGGCCCGACCGCCTCGGTGTGGGAAAACAGGTCGAAGGGATAGATGAAATTTCCGGGAAGACGGACCCGACTGCCGGGCGACACGAAACGGCACTCAAGATCGCCGTGAACGATGAACGATGAGTCGGTGTCAAACTCGAAAGTCTCGCGATACCGCCGTTCCATGGCGGCCTCGCACTGAAAATGACGCCAGCCGTCCTCGGGCGCCCATTCCATAATCGGGTTGAATGGACGCGACACCGCGTGACCGGCAGGCTCGTCCGACGCCGGAGCCCTCAGACCGCAGTAGATCATGAGTGCCTCGATGCCACGACCGCGCATTCTGGCCGCCAGGGACGACATCAGGATCGCCCAGGGCCGGCCCACCTCGCGTCCGGAATACCTGAACGACAGCCCTCCGGCGCCGATGAACGCCGGTAAGCCGTCGTCCGGGCCCACGGTCACCGCGCCCGTGCCGATGCGTTCCCAATCGAAATGCAGACGTACGGATCCATCGAGGCTCTCCACCAGCACCAGCCTGCACCCGGCTGATTCGAGGCGGGACAGGCCAAGCACCGCCATCAGGCCTGCCGGCGGTTCCCTGAGAACCCTGTCGGTGTCCCCGGGACGATCCATCCCTACCCTCTTGTGTCAGCCAGCCCGTCGCCGGGAGTGACCAGCGAGCGGTCGGCGAGGTTTCTCAAATCCCAGCGCCCGGATTCATCCAGCCGCTTAAACAGCGACAACGACGACGACATCGCCGAAAGCACGTTGACCGCGCCGCCGAATCCCAGGGTCGGCGCGTCGAAGAATGCATGAGTCCCATAACTTGTGAAGCCGAATTCGAAAAACGGACAGGCCATCCTGAGCGCCGCGTCAATGCCGCGAGTGGGCGCCACGACCATGTCCACCCGCAAAGGTGATTCAAGTTCCATCCACGACGGCAGGCCGCCAATCGGGCGCATGTCGGATGACGTGGTCTGCGCGGCCACAACCTGGCCTCCGGCGTCTTCAATCATCCTGATCGTGGCCGGCGCCAGCCACGGATCGCCTATGACGATGAACCGCCGACCGTCAATCCCTTGCGAGGCGTGTCGCATCCGGTCATTCCAGGTGTCCTTTTCTTCCTGAAGAAAACGTTCGCCGGCCTCCTGGCGGTCAAGGGCCGCGGCAACCTCCCGGACGAATGCCGACGTTCCGTCAATCCCGACGGGCAGAGACGCCTCGACAAGCCGCGCGCCCGTTCTTTTCTTAAGAATCTTCGCGGCCTTGCGTCCATACGGCAGCGAGATCAACGTCCCGGCGCCGAATACGTCCGCCAGTTCACGGACCGGAACGTTCGACGGCCAGATCGACGCGACCCTCACCCCGAGACCGTCTTCAAGAATCCGGCGCAGTTCCCTGATGTCCGCGAGCCGGTCCGCCTCGGTCCTGTCCACCAGCGGCCCCACGATCGCGACCGTGTCCCGGGACGGCTGCAAACCGGGAGGTGCGGGGATCTCGCGCGCGACGGCGGCCAGCACCTGGGCGTAACCGTCCAGCCAGTCACCCTGCAGCGACCTCGCCGGCACCTCCGCAATCGGCTTTTCGGTCCTGGCGGACATGTCCCTGGCAATCCTGTCGTACTGGGTACCTGTGATGCTTGCCATCGGCAGCGCCGAGACAAGGACCATTCCCGCTTCCGGTTCGGTGGCCAGGCGCTGGATCATGCCGGCGATATGCTGCTCGCGATCCAGCACGACGTTGTTGATGTCAGCCAGGGTGTGGGCCACTCGATGGCGCCCCTTGACGTCCAGCAGCGTCGAGTGAAAATCCTGCGCGCCGTGGACGAACTCCGCCTTGAAGAACAGACAGTCGGGACCGTCCGTCAGCAGCCAGACGTCGGGGATGGCGTTTACAGCGAGGTACACCCCGACCATGTATGGAATCCTGAACTCGTGTGTCTGGGTCAGGCTCATGATCTCCACCAGCCGGCGGACCCGCGTTCGGCCGCGGGCAACATGCCGTACCGCCTGTAGAATGGCGTCTCCACCAGACGCAGCAACCGGCGGGCCGTCCTGATCGCGCCGGCAAATCCCATGTCGAAATCGCGGGCCGAGAACTGGGGCAGGCCGGCCCGGGAAATCCTTGTGTCGTAGAAATATTCGGAAAAGACCGCACCCGACTCCACGGACTCCAGTTCCGCGGCCAGCGACGCCTCGTCGCCGAATCCTCCGATGCGGACGGTTGCGCCGTTTTCCGCCGCCCACTGTCCGATCCTGTCCACAAAGTCCCTGTAAACCGAAAGGTTGTCGTTTCTGGCCAGCACACGAAGACCGTAGCCGAGTTCGTTCACCAGAGGAAGCAACGGCAGACCGGTTGGCGAGACGGGGTCGAACAACCTGGACGGCTCGCCCGGATCGGCGACAAGGATCATCTCGTGCCGCGAGGCGCGGGCGCGCAGTTGTTCCAGCTCGCCACGACAGGCTTCAAGATTGGCGCGCACGACCGTTTCGACCTGATCGGACCTGCCGCTTACCACGCCGAGCCTGGCCAGCCACGCGGCGGTTCCCTCGAACCCGAATGGAGCGGGCGGTTGAATCATCCGAAGGCCGCACCCACGGAACACACGCTCGTACATGTCGATCATGAAGACGCTTGGACGCAGCACGAGCGTCTGAGCGCGCATGACTTCTTCCATCAACTGCGCGCTCGCCTTGGGAAGGATCGAACCCTTCAGACTGATGCCGCAGTCACCGATCAACGACTCGAGTTCCCTGTGCGAGCGGCCGGCCCTGAAGCCCACCAGCGCGATGGAACCAGGCTCCGGCGAGGTCTCGCGCAGCGCCGTTTCACGAGCAACGTCGAGATACTGCATCATCAGTTCCATCGAGTCGCTGGTTCTTGGACTCAGGTGGAAGATGCCGTCGGCGCAGCGGTCACGGAAACGCTCCATGACCTTGTCCACGTCGTCGCCGATCACGACTGGAACGCACGTGGAGTTGATGATCATCGGTCCGGAGACCACGCGTTCGTTCAGCATCCGTTCGATCACGTTGGCGAGACGCTCCTCACCGCCGTAAATGACGTCGTGATCTGACAGGTCGGAAAGCGGATCCGCGCCCTCGGATTCTCCGAAAAGCTTCCAGGGATAGTTGAAAAACCTCGGCAGCGTTGCCCTGAAACGCGGAGTGATGAATTTGCATTCAAGGTCCCCGTGCACGATGAAGCACGCGTTGTCCTCGAACTGCATGGCCTCGTAGAACTTCCTGGACATGGCCTGGCCGCAGAAGAACGACCCCCAGGAATCCGACACGTTCCAGGAGTTGATGGTCGATTCCTGATCGGCATGGGCCTTGCCGTGCCAGACTACCGAGAAGAGGTCGTCGAGGCAGCGATCTCCGACCGATACCACGATTCGTTTCAGCAGAATCTGGTACGGTCTCGAGACGCTTTCACCCGCCACGGAAAATGCAAGTCTGGCCGTACGGATATATGCCGGGCTGTCGTCGGCTGCCCGGATGATGATCTCGCTGTCCCCGACCCCGGCCCACGAGAGCCCCATCCTGAGCCGTTCGTCGTCGATGGTGATGAAGCTGACATTGAGTCCGGCCTCTTCAAAGCGTTCCAGACCGAGAAGCGAGACCAGCTTCCTGACGTCGTCGACCGACAGTGTCGTGATGTTTCGGCTCTCGGATTCCATCGACTGTCCAGACTGCCCGGCACACCGGGTAAAGAGGGAGTTAATATTCCGATCAAGTGGCCCCCGCGTCAACGCCCCGTGGCAATTTGACATTAGTCATGGCGGCTTCTATTCTTTGCCCGGTCTTACCGGGGACCTCCCATAACCCGGGATGTTTCGATTCGAGGCACCTATGAAAAGCGACGATATTCGGCCTATGACAATCCGGGAGTCCAGAAAGCTGGCCTCCGAGGCGCGCAAGGTGCTGAAATACCGAGGATCTAGACTCGATGCCCGTGAGGCGCGCGCATGCGCCGACGACCTGATGGAACTGCAGAAGGCCATCGGCCGGCACAAGGCATCTCCCGACGAATCGACCGCGGCCGCCGTGAGCGCCGCGGCCGGCATACTCCTTGGCAGGCTGAAATCGCATGAGGCCGTGCTGAAGAACGCATCGTCCCGCGAATACGTCGAGGCCATCCTGGTCGCCCTGGTCGTGGCGATGCTTTTCCGGATCTTCCTGTTCGAAGCCTTCCAGATCCCGACCGGGTCGATGATACCTACCGTTGCGATCAAGAATCAGATGTTCGTGAACAAGGCCATCTACGGCCTGCGCGTCCCGTTCACGCACTTCGATCTCGTCGGTGGCGCCGTACCGGAACGCGGAGACGTGGTCGTATTCGATTACCCGGTTCCCGGCCGGGACTTCGGAAAGGCCTTTTTGAAGCGTGTCATCGGCGTTCCGGGAGACCGCGTGCGCCTTGAGGGCAATCGCCTGATCATCAACGGGAAACCCATCCCGACCGAGGTCGTCAAGCACGACGGGGATTGCGCGGACGACAACCTGGCCGGGTGCGTCTGCGAGCGCCAGAAGGAAACCCTGGGCAAGGTAACCTATATCACTCAGCACATATCGGGTGCGGGCCGCACTCCATCCCACGCCTGCAGAAACGACCCGGACTGGCCGGTGAACAACCCGATGTCGTTCGCGTCTCCCGCAGCCGGCAACGAAGCCTTCCCGGACGTCATCGTCCCTTCGGGACACGTCCTGTGCATGGGGGACAACAGGGACAACTCCAGCGACGGTCGATACTGGGGCTTCGTTCCGATCGAAAACCTGCGCGGAAAGGCCGTGATCTTCTGGTGGCCGCCCAAAAAGATGTTCAAGCTGGTGAAATAGGCGCCGCAGCCGAAATTCAGATGTCGTACCTGGACTGATCGCCCGTGAACTCAAAAGACTGATCGCCCATCGAAATCCGGACCTTGGACGAGATCTTCTCGAACTCGTTGACACCCTTGACCAGATAGGACTTGATGCGTCCGTCACTGACACGGACCACTCCGCACGTCTTCGAACCCACCGTCAGGTCAAGCTTGACATGGCCGGCGCGGACGGTCTTCCTGAACTCCCCGTCGCGATCGAAATTGAAGAACAGGATGAAATGGTCGGCCCCGTTTCGATAGACGAACGCGAGCAGGCCGTCGCTGCATGTCAGCCGGGGCTCGAAACCTGTCACCCTCAGATTGCCCATGAACGCGTTCTCATCATTGAAGATGTTCCCGGTCGAGTAGTGCAGCCCGGGATGTCCTTCGAAGACGAAATCCTTCAAGACGGTGCAGGGGTTCATGAATTCGTCGAACTCGGGCAGTTCCCCGCTGCACAGAAGCGTGCCGCCCCGGCGCACGAAGTCGACCAGCTTCTGCTGTTCGCCACGCGCCAGGAAGAAGCCCAGGTGGATGGCCAGCCGCTTTCTTTCAAGCATGGACTCGACCTTCAGGGACGGCAGTTCGGCCATCTCGAAGTTCACGCCATTGCGATTGCATATGAACGTGGCCGGCTCGATGACGTCGAAGCCCGCCCTGGGAATCGACCACGGCAGTTTCCAGTGGTCACGATCCGGAACCCATGACGAGACCGCAGCGTACTCCGGAACGATCAGCAACGTCACGTCCACGTCCATCTCGGCCTTCAGGAAGTCCTTGCCTTCCCTGGCAAACCACTCGTTGAGCAGGCTCATGGCGTGGTACATCGGACCGATTTCGCCATTCTCGCCAATCGGGGCGTGCGACGGGAACGTCCTGTGCTGCTTCTGAGTAGTCTTATCAAGGTCGTCCAGCCAGTAACCGTGATTGACCCCCGTGAAGACGACATAGCCGGTGCAGCCGCCGGCCACGCAGGCCAGCGTCTGGAAGAACGGAATCGACGGGAACTCGGAAAGCGGGTGGTACAGCTTTGCGAAACCCCAGTTTTCCTCGATGTTGATTCCCCTGCGACGCCGTGCCGTGTTGATGTAACGGTGAAACACCTCGTTCGCGCCAAGTTCGCCCGGCTCCGAGGATGCGTCCTGGATATTGTAGGCGGCCACGCCCAGCCACGAGATCATCCCGTATTCGTACACATCCAGGTCCTGATCGACACGGTTCTGGTTGAACCACCAGTCGGCGTAAAGACGCACGTACTCGGCCGGCGTGTCCCTGGTGGCGGTCTCGGCCGCGTCCGGGACGTTCTCCACGATCGGAGGCGTGATTCCGGCGTAGTTGGTGAGGTACGGCAGATCCAGGCCCAGGTAGTCCTTGTAACGCGCGTAGATGTCACGCCTGATACGCCACTGGAACTCTCCCCAGTCGATGATCCCGAGGAGGTCGTGCCGCGTGCGGGCGATCGGCTCGGAAGGCTCCAGACGCGGCGCGGGAATGAAGTCAAACGCCTTGTAGGAGGTGTGGTGAATCTCGTTGTATCGGGCCAGATCGCCGTATTTTTCCGCCACGAAGCGGTGGAAGGCCTTCATATCCGGCGCATCGTACCCGAAGTGCCAGGGCGCGTCGTTCGACGTGCAGTAGATCGTCTCGTCGAGAAGCTGAAGGGCAATGATGTTTCCGTGCGGCGCGCAGTAAGGCTCGAGAACCTTCCCGACCTCGCCCAGCCAGTTCCTGGCAAGCTCGTCGAACAGCGGGTCGTGGGGCGATGGAAGCTGCGTGTTGTCATACTCCCAGTACAGTTCCCGGCCGTTGTAGATGCGAACGGGATCGATTCCGGGGTTGAACGAGGGGGAGGTCACGTCCGGAAGGCCGCCGATGTTCAGTTCCGAGTGAACGAACGGACCGGGCTTGGCCAGCATGTAAAGGCCGCGCTCCTGGCACAGCTTGAGGAACGTCCTGAGGTCGCGCGAGTCGAACGTCCTGCCATCGAAGTCGTATGAGATCGATCCGTCGACCGGATTGTGGACGATATGGTGACGCCAGGGCGTGTAGAAACAGATCACGTTGACGTGTCCGGCCTTGAGCTGGTCCAGTCTGGCCGCCCAGTTGGAACGCTTGTCACGGTAGTACTGATACTCGGCTCCGATGAAGTAGAAGGGCTCGCCGTCCCTGTAAAATCGTCCATTCCGGTATTCGAAAGATGGCATTGGTATCTCCGTGTTTTGTTTTGAGATTTCAGACACGTCAAATCCCCGTATACGACAGGCGCCCCATTTCAGGCAACTCGCCGACCAGCGGCCTGAGGTAGTCCAGGAATGCCGGCGTCACGAAGCTGTTTTCGTCGTCGATGAAACGGTCGGGCATCGTCTGCTTGCCCTCGTTCACCTTCAGAAGGGGAACCGCCACGTAGCGACATTCGTAGACGTCGCCAGGTGCCCTTTCGAACGATACCATCAACCCCGATTTACCGGACACCGCAAGACGCACCCCCTCGACACCGGCCATGAGGGCCTCGTGGCGGTCGACCTCGGACGCCCGATCCATGCCTGCCATCTGGAGCGACTCCACGATCTGGAACTCGCCGCGACAGCCGAGATGGTCACAAGCCAGATTCTTGACCACCATGGCGGCCGACGCGCCGCCCATGGCCCCGAACTCCGGGTTGCCGAACTTGTCGAACGTCTGTGTCCCCGACACGGGGGTCCCATCCGGGAAGGCTATACCCTCGCCCACCACGATCGACACGAACCCGTACCTCGAGTAACAACGTTCCACGTCGGCGAAGAGCCGCTCCTTCGTGAAAGGGCGCTCGGGAATGTAGATCAAGTGGGGCGGATCATCCTCGTACCGTTTTGCCAGCGCGGCGGCCGCCGCCAGCCAGCCGGCGTCTCGACCGACAGCCTGGTACACGCACACCGGATCAACCTTCTGCATGTCCCTTGCCAGGATTCCGCCCTGCTGGGCCGAAAGGGCGACGTACCGTGCGGCCGATCCGTAGCCCGGAGTGTGATCGGTGCCGAAGAGGTCGTTGTCGACTGTCTTCGGGATCCCGATGCCGTAGATCTCGTAACCCTGCGCCCTGCAGTACTCGACCACGCGATGCGTCGTGTTCTGCGAGTCGTCGCCGCCGATATAGAAAAAGAAACGGATGTCATGCTTCCGGATCACCTCGAGGACCCTGGGAAGGTGTTCATCCTTCAGCTTCAAGCGACAGGAACCGAGCGCCGAGGATGGAGTTCTGCTCAACAGTTCCAGCCTGTCGTCAGGTTCCTTTCCGAGGTCGATCATCGCCTCTTCCATGAAGCCTTGAATGCCCCAGCGCATGCCGTACACATTCCTGACCACGTCGTGTTTTTTCGCCTCGCGGATGACGCCGACCAGGGATGCATTGATCACCGCGGTCGGGCCTCCTGACTGCCCGATCACCAGATTTCCAGGTCTCATCGCTTTCACACCTCTGTTCCTTGAACCGAAATCGCGGCCCGACGCGTCTGGGCGCATCCGGGCATCAGAATAACAACACCGAACTTCCTGTCAAACGGCTCCTGAACAACGCTGTCGTCCATGCCCTGCCACGGCTCCACGCAGATGAAAGGCGCCCCGGCATCCGACCAGACGCCAAGGTGCGGATAGTCCGGGAAGGACACCGTGACGCGGGCTGCCGCGCGTGGATCCTCGATCTGGACCAGCCGGTCGGCCGGCGGCACCGCCGATACGTCGAACATGTAGGTCAGTTCGAGTTCGCGTTCATTGAATTCGAAGACCCCCGACGACTCAAAAGGCAGCGCCTCGCCTGTCAGATGACAGTTCGCGTCGTTCAGCATCCTGACCACGCGTCCTTCGGGAAGGCGCAGCAGACAGTCCTTCTTCCCGCCGGACCCGAGCGGCACGTTGATTCCGGGGTGCCACCCGATCTGGAACGGCATGGGCCGGGTTCCAGTGTTGCGGACCGTCAGTTCCTGAGTGACCGTGGTTCCAGAGATCAGGTACCCGACGATCACCTCGAAATCCCAGGGAAACATCTCGAGGGTCTTCTCATCGGACACGAGGCGGTAAGACATCAGGAAGCCGTCGTCGACCTGTTCAGCCTTTATGGCCTCAAGGCTTCTGTTCCGAAGAAATCCGTGAAGACCTTCGAAGTGAACGGCCACGCCTTCCGAGGTGACCGATCGATTGTCATGAATGCCGCCCACGATGGGGAAAAGGACCGGTGCGTGCCGCCGCCACCATCCGTCACATGGTGGTTCGACCAGCCCGTTACGCCACAGAATCGCCACCGGGTCGGCGTCGGGACGGAGCCAGGTCATGCCGATCAACTCGGCGCCAATCCTCGAAACCGCTATCTCCAGCCCTTTGCCGGCAACGACGTCAATCCCGTCCTGCCTCGAAAAACGATATGACAAGGGTTCACCTCCGGCCAGGGGCCTGTCACGCGAGCTTCCCCGTCCCGGGATCGCGGGCGAACGCGATTTCCGCCACCCTGGTCGACGCAACCGTGTCCGTCATGTCGATCAGTTCCACCCCTCGATCTGCCAGCGTTGCGGCGTTCTTGAGCAGTTCGCCGCCAACGACCGCGTCGACGAAACACTCCAGTTCGCCCCCGCGCCGGCTGTACTCCTGACAGTACGAAAGCGGAACATCGGACGAGACCTCGCCCAGCAGCGCCCTGGTCACCGGCTCGACCTTCCTGGCACCTTCAGCAAGCAGCACCACGGTTCGGGCCTCGAACACAAGTTGCGCGCCCATGCTGACCGCGTAAAGGGGGCAGTCCTCCCGACTGCGGAAATGCCCGTCCCTGACCGCGTTGTCGACCGTGTTGTCGTCCAGCCGGACCAGCAGCATCCGGTTGCCTTCGAATTCAATACCGGCCTCGTGGAAGGCCACGTGTCCCTTGCCTCCCACACCGATCACCTGAAGGTCGACACCTCCCGCAGCCTGGATCTGGCGGTCGTAATCGGACAGGACGTGATCGCGAATCCACCCTGGGTAACCACCGGCGCCGGGATCTATCGCGATCGCCCTGCCGCGGCCGGAGCCCGACTCACGCCACCATTCCGGATGCGCCGCGAGCTCGGCGACGAGCGTGTGCTGGTCAATCAGCGTTCCCGCCGGAACCCTGGTCGATCTGAATTTCCTGGACATCAGGCCGAAGAATTCCTGAATCATGAAATACGAATAGCTTTCGGGGTGGGTGGCCCTGTCCTGGGCGTTGTTACCCGGCAGACCCACATACTCGTCGAGGTTGAAGGTGCGAACCATCGACGGCTCCATCTCGCCGCGGTTGACCGCCCGTGCAAGATGCTTGTACATGCCGGTGGGGCTGTTTCCAGTAGCGAGTCCCAGCACGAAAGGAGTACCGTCGGCCCTGCCGGCGGCGATACGTTGTTTAACCAGATTCGCCGCGGATTCGCTGATCGCGTCGAAATCCTTGAAGACAAAAACCTTTATCGACATTGCCATGCCTCCAGGAAAAACCAGGGCGGAAATCTACCAGAAATCCCAAGGGAACGTACAGGTCAACGAGACTGCTTTCCCGACATCGAGTCCAGAAAGGACGTTACCGCCACCGCTATTGCCTGCCCGGCCTGATTCTCCAGCCCGGCGTCAAGCTGCGCTTCATCGAGTCCGAGACTGCGGATCGACTTGTGCCCGGATGACCAGGAAATCACCTGACGTCCACCGGAATACCCGACCAGGGTGATCTCAAGGTCCCCGGCGACCATCGCCACGCGGCCATTGTATGGGACCGGATTCCGGACCTGCAGCCTGGCCGTGAGCTTGAACTCGATCAATGGCCTGTCGGACATGGACCTGGCGCGCTCAAGTCTGGCGGACTCGGCGACCGCGCGGGTGGTGAGCGGCCCTCTCAACCTCTGGCTGTGATAACCGGTTGCGGACAGGTCCACCGACACCGTGGACCCGGAAAACGGCGCCGGCACCTGTACCGATGTTCTGAAGCCGGAGATGCCTCTGAAACGAATCCCGAGCGCGCACTGGGAAAACAACGATTCATGACAGACGTTGACCTCGGAGGCGCCACCGGCGTCGGTGACCACCACCAGACCGTCGAGGCCGCATCCGTCAAGGACCAGTTCCATACCCGTAAGAGGTGACCCGGCTGCCGCGACCCGAAGCGCAACACGGGAGGTTACAGTAGCCGTATCAACGCCTGAAACGGCGGCCGTGAACGAAATCCTGCGCCCGAAAGCGCCTTCGGCCGCCGCGAGCCGGCCCTTGAGCCGGGAGAGGCCGTCAACCGGCTGAAGGCCGGGGATCGCCGACTCGGTATCGCGGAACACCGACAGAGCGACCGGCACTCCGTCATGGAAACGTCTGTCGTCGGCGCTTATACAGGCCTCGACCGGCGCCAGACCGGCAGACAGACGCTCGACTTCCTCGCCGGACCGCTGCAGTTCACGCGGGTACAGCGACTTGAGTTCGGTCGTCGACATCGCCAGCAGGGACCAACCGTCGTAGCAGTCGGAAACGCCGTGGACGTTGTGAACCCGTCGAAGCGACCAGTATTCATCCACCACTCGGGCTCCGGACACGCGGCCCCCGAGCTCGGCCCTAACCTCGTCGCTGATCGTGGTACGCGATTTCTCTCCGCCGCCGGACAATTCGATGGTCTGCAGGTCGCGCCATTCACCCGCGACATCGACCGGGAAGGCCATCGAGGCGAGCCGGGCGTATCCGGACGTCCGGGCGGCATCAAGGGCTGACGAACCGTCACCGGCACACCTCGCGATTCCGATCACGCAGGTCTCGGCACCGCCGCAAGGAACGCCCTCAACCGAATCGACCCAGTCAGGGACGGCCTTCTTCGATGCGGCGACCGCACCGGGAAGCACGCTGCGCGATGCGGCGGCACACCCGCCCTGGAGCGTGGACGCCATCAGGCATGCCACCAGAACGAATCTTCCTATCTCACGTACTGGATACACCTGTTCCTGACCTCCACGACCAGGTTCTCGGCACCCAGCGCATCGAGCGCCATGCCGGCCTGATCGACACAGCCACTGTAGTCCCCCTGGGCCCATCGAATGACCGCGATATTGTATCTCGCCCAACCGATCTCGTCCTCGTCCAGACCGGGATCGCCCAGTGCCGCCTCAAAGAGCCCCGCGGCCTTGTCAAACATCGACGCCTCGACAAAATCCATCGCACGCGCCGTGGATTCGGACTTTTTTATCCTGCGGAATTCGAGCTTGACCACGGACGAGAACGGAGTCACCCAGGTGACCGAGTCGGATGACGCCTCGTAGAAGGCGTTCGAACAGAGTTGTGATTCATGGCGAGGCGGCCAGTCACCCTCGGCGGTCCTGGACAGATTTGAATAACCCTGGAAACCGCGCTCGAACAGGATGACGTTGTCCGACACCCGCGTGACCCTGACAGAGATGTTGGTCACGCAGGACTCGCGCTGATCGAAATAGTAAACCAGGCGGGTTCTGATGCACTCGCCATCGTCGTTGGTCTCGACGCACTTCTTGACCACACGCCGCTCACGTTCAATCGAGTACTCGCCGCGCTCCGTGGTACCGGACACGACGACCGTCGCGCCAACCTCGCCGACCTGGTCGGGATCGATATAGCCGCCGGTCTGAATGCTGCGCTCAAACTCCTCGGCGGTGATCCGTTCGTTCTCGCGGTCGATCAGCGTGTGGAACCTGGCATTGGAGATCGCCTCGGAAAGTACCCTGGCCAGTTCGTATCCCCATGGACCGGAGATGTCCCCGATGACGACCCTCTGACGGTCGCGCATCACGTCGGCCCTGGAAGGCAGCATCACGCGGACATTGTATGTCGCGGTCGAGCACCCGAAGGCCAGGACCGGCAGAATGGCTGCGATAAGCACAAGTCTTTTCATGCGAAGAGTCCTCCGGCGACTTTCGAGATCTTTGTCCTGACGGCCGGCGCGACCCCCACGCCGGCAGCATCGAAGGCATACACCAGGGCACCCGCCAGCGGCGGCTCGACAAGGGTATGAACCTTTACTTCCGGATACATCGAACTGACTTCCTGCACAAGCGCATTTCTGAACGTCTGGTCGG
>JAGOFO010000001.1:36478-66728 GCA_017997155.1 Myxococcota bacterium | reverse complement strand
CGGTCGGTCCAGTTCTATGCCGGGCCTGCCGGCAACGACAAAATTGCTGCCTTGCTTGACGATCGAGTAGGAATATTCCAAACCTTTGATGGTTACGGATACCACGTCCTCACGCGCGAAGGAAAAGAGCGACGTGTCCCGCACATCGGCCGCGGTTCGCACAAGAACGGCGCCATCGGATGCCCTGACCCTCGCGAGGCCCGCGGACGATGAAAGCCAGACGAAGTCTTCGTCCTGCCCCGCAACGCGAACCGTCTGAACAGAATCACCGGCCAGATGAACCGTCAACGATGGGTCGCCTGGGTCCTCGGCGACACCCTCGGGCAACTCGTCCAGCCATTCATCGACCATTACTCCGGCGACCTGGCCGAGCAGCACTCCGATCCTGCCCGCCTTCACCCCTTCCGGCTCGACAACCGACCAGTCTCGAGAAAGCCAGTCCTCCCGGTTCCCAATCACAACGCCGCTTCCCTGGCGAGTGCGGAGACGAACCGCGCGATCCCTGGGGTCGGACGCGGACGGGTTCGAATAATCAAGCCCCAGAACCGAGGATGGAACAAACGAAAAAAGTCTGCCCGAACGCAGTCCGTTCAAACCTCTTTCAAACGGCTGCCTGATATTCCTGCCAGTCACACGGAAGGTCTTTTCCTGGCCGGCACGTCTTACGAAGGTGTCCGCCCGCCTGTCCTCGAATGTCTGTGCCTCTCCGATATCGAGTTCCGCCAGGGCCTGTCCGCCTGACAGGATCTTCAATGTAACCGGGCCCGTTTCAAACCCGGTGGCGGCACCCTTGCGTGACTCGACGACGATGTCGGAGACTATTGGCGTTTCGAACAACGCGAGGATCGATTTCACGACAGCGGAATCCGCCAGGATGCGCTCAGGACCGTCGAAGGTCCACAGCCCCGAGTCTCGATCCCGGACCAGGCTGGCCGAACGACCGCCAATGACGACCACGATCGTATCAACGGATTCGGCCTGAATCGCCGCGATCGAAAGGATATCGCCGGAACGACCGCTGTCCACCAGAAGAAGAACGGCGAGGAGCAGGGCCATGAGCGCCATTATTGACGAAAAAACCAATGCCTTGCGCTTCATTCCGATTCCCCCGGATGGCTCAGACGCGCCTGCGCCTGATGCTCCATCTGGCCAGTCCGAGCAGGCCGAAGGCCACAGGCAGTCCAATGATCAAGCCGAATTGCCAGGCCAGAACGGCACCGCGGGACAATGCTGGAAGGGGTCTGCTGTCGGCGCCCTTTGAACGGATCTCGGCGAGGGCCTCGTTCTGAACGCCCCAGTCCAGGCAGTTATAAACGAAATCCATGTTCGAGTTGATGATGCCCGAAAGCTGAGTGTATCTGAGCTGCCAGTTAATGAACCTGGCCGCGAACCTCGAGTAATCAGCCTGCAGGTCTGACTTGCCCTCGGTTATTCTGGCAATCGAGAAGCCCTCAAGGATTCCGGCGGTCGAAAGGTTCTCGAGACCCATCGACGACCCGACGACCAGCAGTCGCCCGCTTCCCGACCCGATGTGGGGTTTCCGTGAAACGACGAAGTTCTCCGGAGGTTGATCGAATGCCGACCGGAACTCTCCCGTGACCGCCACCACGACCGGAGCCGGCGGCTTCGGCCGGATCCGTGAGACCTGCTCGACCAGTCTCTCCGGTATGATGTCAACAGGACCGTCTATCACCGTGGCATCCGATGACGTGCGGACCAGTTCCGTGATCGTCTGCTTCCTGTCCTTGCCGGATCCGGTCGAGACCTCCAGCGTGGTTGCCCAGGGCAACACGATCCCGGGCAGGCTCCTGACCAGGACGTGGGTCTTGTCGATGTCCGAGAAAAAGGGCAGCAGTGGATAGGCGAAGCGGCGATCGGACCTCGCGTCCACGCCTGGCTGGCCCGTCCGCATCTGGGCGTAGGATTTTCGTCCCGCGACCAGATCACCGCGCACGCGAACACCATAAGGTTCCAAAACAGTTGATAGGTTCGACGTCCTTGCCTGAAGCTCTGATCTGAAAACGGGCTGTCCCGCGGCCAGATCACTTCCCTCGTCGATATTGAACAGTGCGACATCCCACGCGTTGACGAACACGACCACCGAACGGCCGGACATCAGAAACTGGTCGATTCGATACCGATCCGCCTCGGGTATCGGCATCGCAGGTCCGAACAGCACGAGAGCGTCGGCATCATCGGGGATCTCCTGTCCGGCCGAAACGAACACCGGCTTGATCCCGCGATCCTGAAACATCCTGAATCTGAGGCTGCTGTTGACGACGTTGATCTGGTTTCTGGTCTGTTCGATCAAGCCGACAAAAGACGACATGGTGGGATTGGTCTTGGAAAGAGCCGACGCCAGACCTGGTTCTATCACCGGCACTGACTCGTCAGCGGGGCAGAACTCGCGGTGCCCGCACATGAAGGCCACAGTCCGTGTGGAAGGCAGATCGATCAGATTGGAGGCGTCCTTGTCGACCGCGCGAAACACCGTTTCGAGACGCTGCACCATCCCGGCGAGGTCCGCGTCATCGAGACCGGCGCCGGATGCCGTGCCGGTGATCGCGCTGACAAGTCTGTCGACAGCCTCCTCGTACAGTCGCGCAGAGCGCAACAACTGATCAAGCAGTTCGTTGGAGCCATGATTCGGCATCGAGGCGGCAATCGAAGCCCCGACCGCTCCGCACGCCCTGGCAAAACCGCCTATATCGGACTCGAGCGCGTCGCGGAGCGCATCGCCCTTTCCCAACAGAACTTCCAGCCCGGCATTGGTGTCCCGCTCCTTGCGGTATGACTCCAGTTTTCCGTTGCAGGCCGCCGCCGCCTGCTGGATTTCACGGGCTGCCGTGATGAACGGCTTGATCGTCGCGGAACGTTCGTTACCTTCCTTCAGCCTCGAAAGGATCCTGGTGATCTCGAACTCGAGTGATTCGGGGTCGGTCACGATCGGCAGGACCGCTGCCTGGTCACGATAGGTGAACACAGCGCCCAGGGCGTACTTCCTGAGCGCAAACTGGCCTCCACGGATCTCGGCGTCCTTCCACGAGAAAAGCTCGAGCCTTGCGGCCTCGGCCCGCTCCTCGATATCGCCACGAACCACGTTGATCGTCATCCCCGAACCGACCCATGAACGGAACTCGCCAAGCCGATCGAGCAGTTCACGGTCGAACCCGCGTATGTCGATCTGCCTGCCCTTGTAGAGCATCGACGTCGGCAGGTCATCGCTGATGTACACCTGGACATCGAGCGAGTCCATCGAACGCGCGATCTCGCGGCTGGTTCTCGAAAGCGAGTACCTGGAGTTCGACGTCAAATCGAGCCTGAAAAAGAACCAGAATCCGAGCGCCACGGCGAGCAGGGCAATACCGGTGATCGAAATGGCCGTGACGGTGGCCGCCATTCTTCCCCTTCCCGCCATCGCTACCCTCCCCTCTTCCATTTTCGGGATTCGAGCGAGTAAACCGTCCAGGCCACGGCCGCGCAGATTATCCCCAGAAAGAAGACGATATCGCGAGAGTCGATGACTCCGCGGGCAATAGACCTGAAGTGCTGAGAAAACGACAACACCGAAAGAGTCTGGACCGCGTGGATGCCAAGAGCCTCCGGAATCCGATCCATGAACGTGAAAGCGGCGCAGATGGCGACCGAGGCCAGGAAGGCGGCGACCTGTGACTGGGTCCAGGACGACACCAGCAGGCCGATCGACAGATACGCGGTTCCAACCAGCAAAGTTCCCATGTATCCGCCGATGATCGGTCCGGGATCGGGATTGCCCAGGACGACCAGCATGACTGGATAGACAAGCGTCAGCAGCAGAGCGGCGGACAGGAACCCGAGAGACCCGGCCAGCTTGCCGAGCACCACGTCAAGCTCGGTGACCGGCATGGTAAGAAGGATCTCTATCGTGCCGAGTTTCTTTTCCTCGGACAGCAACCGCATGGAGACCGCTGGCATCACGACTGAAAGCAGCAGCAGCATCCACTCGAACAGGTACCGCAATGACGCGTCGCCGGCCTCGAAAAACGCGGGCTTCGGCATCAAGACCGGGATCTTCAGAAAAAACGTGACGCCCAGAAGAGCAAGAAAGATCGAAATCGCGATGTACGCAGCCGGCGAGGCGAAATGGGCCTTCATCTCCCGGCGGGCGATGGTCAGCGCGTTTTTCACGAGCCCACCTCCATGAAACCGGGAAGGGTGAGACGGCCGAAGATGGTCTCGAGATCCAGGCACTCGTTGCGCAGCTCGACCATTTTCCAGGATCTGAATACGGCGGCTTCGAAAACCGCTTGACGCAGGTCGACACCCTCGGTGGCCGATACCAGGAAACGCCCGGAGCCAGCGGGCTGGGCCAGAACCCTGGTGCAGCCTTCAAGGGCGCCAAGCACCGACAAGACTTGATCGTCCGGGGGCAGTTCCGGGTTCCCGGCAAATTCGACGACGACCTGATGGCTGCCGCCGTGTCTGACGCGTATTTCTTCCGGGGTGCCATCGGCTGCGATACGGCCCTGATGGATGATGATGATACGGTTGCAGACCGCTGTAACCTCGGCAAGATTGTGCGTGGACAGTATGACTGTCCGATCACGTCCGATGTCGCGGATTAGCCTGCGGATCTCGACTATCTGGTTCGGATCAAGCCCCGTCGTCGGTTCATCCAGGATCAGAACCGGAGGATTATGAATCAATGCCTGAGCCAGGCCCGTTCTCTGCCTGAAACCCTTTGAAAGGGTTCCTGTTTCCTGATCAAGGCGCTCGTAAAGACCAACCATTCGTGCCGTGTCGCGGATACGTTCTTCCGTGGAGCGGGGAGGCAGATGCCGCAGTCTGGCCACGAACCTCAGGTATTCCCTGACAGTCATGTCGGAATAGACCGGCGCGTTCTCTGGCAGGTATCCCATCAGCGACCTGACCAGGACGCCGTCTTGCACGATGTCGAGCCCGTCAACGGAGGCGGTTCCCGTCGTTGACGCGATGAAACCGGTAAGGATCTTCATGCACGTGGTCTTTCCGGCACCGTTGGGCCCGACCAGGCCGACGATTTCGCCTCGACGTACAGAGAAGGAGACACCATCAAGGGCTCGTATGGGCCCGTAATCCTTGACCAGATGGTTGACTTCAATCATTAGAGTACCCAAGAATCGCGCCATGCCACCGCGACGGCGATCCGCGGCCGCCGGAAACTGCGGGATTCTATCCTGTTACCCCGCCGAATAACAGTGCCGCGTCCGACAACCCGGCTTGACACCGCGGGCGTTCCGGAATTTATATATGACCATGTACGAGTTCAGAAAAAATACCTGGGGTCTGACCGGCGGGATAGGCTCCGGCAAGTCGATGGCTGCCGGTATCCTGCGTGAACTCGGGGTGCCCGTCCTCGACATGGACAGGACGGCCGCGCGGCTGATGATGCCTGGAACTTCGGTTTACACGGCCGTGGTCGACAGGTTCGGCAAAGAGATTCTGCGACCGGATCAGACGATCGATCGGTCGGTGTTGGCCGGGCTGGTATTTTCAGACCGAGACCGCCTGAAGGAACTTGAGCAGATCGTCCATCCTGCGACGATAGCCGAAACCGCACGCCGTATCGATTGTCTTCCACTGTCGGGCATGCGCTTCGTATTCGTGGAAAGCGCGATCGTCTTCGAGGCCGGAATCGACTCGATGCTTGGCGGCGTGGTTCTGGTTACAGCACCGGAATCAACCCGGATGGAGCGGGTCATGCGTCGGGACGGGATGTCTAAAGACCAGTTCCTGGCGCGCGTTGCCTCACAGACCGACGACACGGTGAAGGCGGAAAAAGCCACCTGCGTCTGGAACAATGACAGGGATCCAGGGAACTTGAGACTTCAGATCCTGAGCATGCTGTGCGGGACAGAAGGAATCTGACCAGAATGGGCGGAACTACTTGCCCTTGTTGATCGTGTCACGCAGACCAAGGCCGGCCTTGAAGAACGGCAGGCGCTTTTCGGGAACCTTGACCTTCGAACCGGTCTTCGGGTTGCGACCTTCGTAACCTTCGTAGTGCTTGACCGTGAAGTTACCAAAATTACGAATCTCGATACGTTCGCCGCGCTTCATGGCATCAACCATCTGATCAAAAACGGCGTTAACGACTATGGTGGCGCGATCGAGAGTTATCTCGCTTCTTTTTGCTACGGCTTCGATCAGTTCGGACTTGGTCATCAAGGACCTCCAAAAGTTCAAAACGTGCGCAATGTTAGCCAAATTTGGCGTTCGGTCAAGAACAATCTTCAAAAATTGCGGAAGGTTTCGGCAGCGAGAGTGTTTACTTGCGACGCACCGTGACAAACATCGGGTTTACAAGCGAGCACGCGCGAATGAAAATGTCGAGGCTTCTCGAAGCTGGAATGGACACGATGGAAGGAATGGAAAGGATCAAGGAACTTTACTCCGAACAGGTCATTCAGGGACGCGTCCGTGAGCTGGGCGAACAGATCACCAGGGATTACCGTGGACGGGACACCGTCGTTATCTGCGTGCTCAAGGGCGCGATGTTCTTCATGGCCGACCTCTGCCGGGCCATCGACCTTCCCGTGACAATCGACACGCTCGGGATGTCATCGTATGGTGATCAGACTTCGTCGAGCGGGGTGGTCAGGATCACGCAGGACCTTTCGCGGCCGATCGTTGGCAAACACGTCATCGTGGTCGAGGACATCGTCGATACCGGCCTTACACTCAACTTTTTGATCGACAACCTGCGTTCACGCATGCCCGAATCGATCGAAGTCTGTGCCCTTCTGCACAAACCGGCCAGGACGAAGGTCCCGGTTGACGTGAAATACCTCGGTTTCGTGATCGAGGACCGTTTTGTGGTCGGCTACGGCCTTGACTGGGAACAGCGGTACCGAAACATCAGATACGTCGGCGTCGTGGACTGACAGCCATCACGACCACGGTTGTCGAATCGGGCTTCCTGAGCGAATCGACATCAAGAATCTCATCGACCTTGACGTGCCCGTCCATCAGGGCAAGAAATTCATCGACCGGCGCGAGATTGATGTCGACCTGGGGGTCTGAATGGTGCATCGGCACAACGATTCCCGGCCGCCACAGCCGCACAAGGGAAGCCGCCTCGTCAGGGCCCATGGTGAAACGACCTCCCACCGGCACGAAAAGGACATCGGGCCTGCCGAGAGAGTCCATCTCGGGTCGCGACAATGGACGTCCGGCATCTCCCATGTGAACCACCGAGACCCCGTCAGCTACGGCGCAAAAGACCTTGACCGTTCCATGATCAATTCCATCCGGGGCACCGTGCGGAACTTGAATGCACGAGAAATGGATGCCGCGAACCTGACCAGGGCCGTCAACCAGTACAGGCGCGCCGAACGACGGGTCGATGTGGTAGTGGTCGAGATGTCCATGTGAAGAAACGACCGCGTCCACAGGGCCGCAAAAGGGCGCGAGCCTGATTCGACCACGGAAGGCGCCTGGCTGGAACGGATCGAAAATCACACGACAGCCGTTGCGGGCCGTAAGAAGCACGCACGCGTGTCCGAAGAACTCCAGCCTCATGGTCATAACCCCGGCCAGGAGAAGAGACGTCCACCAACCTGCCCGGCAGTGTAGATCATCGAGAGGTCGCTTGTCTCGACCCAGAACACGGACAGGTCGGAACCTGCCACCGTCGACGCCGCGAATTTGCCCGCGAAGTTACTGGACGGTCCTGAGAGCGGGACCACGTCGTCCACCTGACCGCTCGCGCCGATGCGGACCACCGCGGGACTGACCGACTCCGGCGCGGACAGGCTGGGGCTGAGCCACGGACACACGAACATGAAGGTCCCGTCTTCAAGCCAGGCAAGATCCGATGAGAACGGCATCACCTGCGGACCGGTGTCGTCCAGTATTTCCCAAAGCTCGAAGGGAATTCCGATGGCCTCGTCCGGCCCGACGATGACACCCTCGACCACTATGCGCTGAACCGGCGTTCGTTCAAGACGACTGTATACGGCAAGAAACCCGCCATTTTCGGCCGGGGCGCATACGGCGTGATAGGACTGATCCCAGTAAGAAACCGCCAGATCGACGATGTGAACAACCGGGTCCTGAGCCCTGAACCAGGCCGCCTTGTGATGCAGCACATCCGGGGCGTTTTTGTGGTCGCGGAACGTGAACATCACGACCACGCCGTCGTCCACGGGACAAGCGTCTCCGGGTACGATCTCACCTTCCGAGAAGGTGTCAACGGCCACCGCGGAACCTGAAACGAGCAGCCGGTCAGGGCCGACCGCAAGGTCCGCATACAGGAGTTGCTGGTTGCCGCCGGGCTGCGCCACCGACCAGGCGGCGACACCCCTGAGTTCGGACCGCGCCATCACCATGCGTCCAGTCGGTTCCGAACCATTCCAGGGATTGGCGACGCGCGCGCCGATTCGCACCCGTCCGGTGGCGTCGGTCAGCCAGAACTCCGGGGCCGATGTCGTGAGCGCGCCTACCACGAAACCATCGCCGGCTGCGACAACGACCGGGGACATGTCTCGACCGCTGACGGTTCCAGCAGGCACAGGGATGGTTTCCCCGAACGTTTTTCGCGACGTGATCGCCTTCATTGCGACGCCATGACCACCCTGTCCGTCCACGACCTCCCAGGTCACCAGCCCCGATGAAGTCACCCCAGACCAGGCAACGACAGGAGACGTTCCGTCGACATCCAGCCTGACCGTCGAGTACTGGCATGAAAGGCAGCCTTCCTGCGGCATGCTCAGTCCGTCACAGTCCTCGCCGCTCTCCACCATGTGGTTACCGCAACAGTCGGGAATCGGAACGAAACGGCACGTACCGGTGCGCGGAATACACTCGTCAGCGGTGCACTGGTTCATGTCGTCGCATCGAATCGCGGGGCCTTCTGGTTGGCAGACTCCCCCGTGACATGCGTCGCGGCCGTTGCACAAGTCACCGTCGTCACAGGTACCGGCGATAGGTGTGTAGGCGCAGCCGTCCGGCTCGACGCAGTGAACCGAGTTGCAGGCCCTGGGGACACAGTCTATCTCGGACGCCACACAGACACCTGTTTGACACTGTCCAGGGCCTGTACACGCAAGACTGTCCGAACATGCTCCGCCTTCGTTGACGGCCACAGCCTCGCAACGTCCGGTCTGGGGAGAACAATAGTTCACCAGGCACTCGGTGTTCAACGCCGCGCAGTCGACCGGCGCCTGGACACAATGCCCGTCGACGCACTCGGCAGACCCGTTGCAGGGATTTGCGGGCTGGGCGCATGGGCGGGACGCGGAGCACTCGCAGGTGTCGGGGCCGACCACGCAACGCCCGCCCGAGCACGAGTCCGAGGTACATCTGTCGCCGTCCGCGTCGCATACGGTCTTGTCGGAAACAATCGAATACCTGCAAATCCCGGATCGGGCGTCGCACCCTTCCGAAGACATGCATGGTTTCTCCGGGCACTCCAGACGAGCGTACACGCACAGACCGCCCTCACAGAAGCCGTCGGACGTGGCGCAGGAATCCTGAACCACGCATGTTTCCCCGTCAGTCTTGTCTGCGCAGGCAAGCGCCCGAGGATCCTGACAGCCGGAACCGAGCAGGGACTCCGACATGCAGATACGGCCATCCGGACACAACTCGTCCGACGCGCGATTGTCACACCTGAAGAAACCATTGACGCTTGGCATGCAGCGATCGACTGTGCAGGCGATCGAGTCATCGCAGTCGCGATCCTGCTCACACTCGTCAAAAGACTGCACCCCCGGATTGCCTTCGGAACAGGCCAGGAAACCGAGCGCGATGATCGGCACCATCCTTCTCATGGCAGTTCCCCGCCCGAGCGGCCACTACCGAGCCCGGTACACGCGACGTTGTTATCCACGAAACCTGCCGGACATGCTGGACTGAACGGTTCAATCCGCAATCCGCCGGGAACTCCCAGATGGTCGGTCCACGCAATCACGAACATCGCCGGACCGAACCTGTCCACCGCGAACGACGTGGACTGGGCCAATACAGGTTCGGCCACCGACATCGGATCCGAGACCACTCCTTCCGCGGTCACTGTCCTGGCCACGATCGCGGCGGAGGCTCCGATACCCTGAATCGACAGCACCAACGCGCTGTCGCCATACGGCAGGACCGAAGCGTGTGTGTTCGGCTCCAGAGCAGAACCGAACGTGAACTGACGTTGAACCTCGAGCGTCTCCAGATCCAGAATCGCCCCACCGATTTCACCGGATGCCTGATGCCAGATGCAAAAGATGTGATTACTTGTTGCTGTGCACGCAGGCTGATTCATAACTTGCGCTTTGCTCGTCAAATCAAACTCAGAAGAAATTGGGTTTCCATCCGAAGCGGTCTTTCTCCCAACAATCTTGTATTGGATACTTTCTTCAATGAGTACATGCGCCCATACAACAAATCCTGATTCATTCTGAAAATAGACTGACGGATTGATCTGCGACCCGTTTGGAATCTGGTTGACCTGTACAAACTGAATATTGTCACCGTTGAGCCCCCCGCCAGTATCCAATCTGGCGATGGCAATGTCGAAGTCGTCGGGCTGACCGAAGGCCATGGCAATGACAGGAACACCATCCGGACTCACTGACAACGCAGGCCATGCGTGAATCTCGGAATCGTTCACGATGACGGGCATCGACACCGGTGTGCCCCAGCCGGTCGCGCCAAGGGGTGCGACCTGCACACGGTCGTCGGCAGCGCCCCACGCCGCCAGGAAACCGTCGTCCGTCTTGATCACCGAGGTACCGAAGCGGCCGGCGACAACCGCGAACGGTGGCTGGACAAGATCGAAGGAACTGGTGTGGCCATCGCCGAGTATCGAACCCCCAATGGCCGAACCGGAATTGAAGACCACCGCGGTCTGCCCCATCGTGGCTGCCATCGCGAGGTCGGAAACGACCGAATCATGAAGCCTGACGCCTGGATCAAGACAATCCGAGGCGCTCCACAAAAATACATTCGTGTGCGATACGACGGCACCTGACCGGACCTGGACAGCCACATCAAGACGTCCTTCATCGTCATCGCTCGCGACTGAATCAAACGCCGCAACAACCCATCGTCCATCGTTTTCAATACAACCCGAGGCGGCTGGATTCCTGGAAAACGACACGTCGGCGCACTCGCCGGCAGCAAGGCGCACGAAGGCCATGACCACGCCTTCCGGAATCAGCCTTCCGGGAAGCGCAAAGCCAGCGCTTTCCGCCCCGGACGCGGTCAGACCGTTTGCGACAAGGCGACCTGCCGGTTCGCCCCAAAGAAAACCCCGGTTCGTCTTGCCATCAGTAAAATCCCACGTCGCGATCGGCACCGGCATCCCCGCCTGGACCTGACCGCATCCGCCTGTCTGCGCGTCGCACCAGGCCAACGCACAACCGTCCCATCCGACCGGACACGAGGTCGGAGACTGACCATGCGACACGCATCGGGAATGTGAACACGAAGTAACGGTACACGCGTCCCGGTCGTCACAGTCAACATCGAAGTTACAGCAACCCGGAATCGGGACGCCACCGCCGCAGACTCCGGACAAGCAGTACTCGCCGACGGTGCATTCATTGCCGTCGTCGCACGGCCCGTTGATCGAGGTATGTTCACAGACTCCAGTTAGCGGATCGCAGTTGTCTGCGGTGCAGACGTTCCGGTCATCACAGGCCGGCACGCCGGCGTCACAGTTGCCGAAGCCGTCGCACATCGGGCCTGTCAGGCAGATATCGCCGTTCTGGCACGGGTGGCCGACGGCACTGGGAGTGAAGACGCAGCCAGACGCCGAATCGCAGCCGTCAAGCGTGCAGTCGTTTCCATCGTCGCAAACGATCGGGTCTGCCACGCACGATCCGCCCGAACATGTTCCAGCTCCGGTACATCGATCGCCGTCGTCGCATGACGACGTGTTCGGCACGAACGAACAAGAACCGGTGGTCTCGTCGCACACGTCGTCGGTACACTGATTGTCGTCCGAGCACCGAGGCACATCGACGCACACCCCGGCCCGGCAGACGGCGCCGTCGCTGCACATGTCACCATCCCCGCAAACGGTTCCGTCGCCATCAAGCAACAGTTTGCACGCGCCCGTCAGTGGATCGCACTCAAAGCGCCTGCACGCCTCGTCGGCAGGACATGTGACGACCGAATCGGGATCTATGACACAGCCGGCGGCCACACACTCGTAGCGTCCCAGACACATATCGTCCAGGGCCGGGCAGTCGGCCACGGTGCCGCACGGACACTCGTTGCCGCCAACGGCGCAGGTGCCGGCGCGGCAGGTGTCGACCGTGCAGGGATTGCCATCCGACTCGCAGGAAGTTCCGTCCGTGGCAGCCCTGTAGACGCAGCGTTTCAGCAGTGAGTCGCACTCGCCCTGCATACATTCAATCGGAGCGCACACGACGCTCTCGATGCCAACGCAATAGCCATCTTCACAAACACCGGCCTTCGACACGCAGGGGTTCAAGGCGCCGCATGGCTCGCCATTCGCGGCCTTGTCCGCGACCACCACGCATTCACCATCCAGGCAATCCGCACGTTCACATTCCGCGACGACAAGATGGTCGCATTCGTTCGGCAGAACGCAGAGATTCGGCAGTTCGGGGATCGATTCGCCATCACATGAGGCGAGAATGAGAAGCAGTGGAATGACGCGCGCCTTCATCTGACATCCTGCCTCGATGGCGGCTCGGACGTGCGGCCGGTCGAGCGTGGGCCGGCGGCGCCGCCACCGTACCTTCCAGTCATGTTGGAATCGGGGAACGACCAGGAGACCAGGCCACCGGATTCGGACACATAGGAGAAGACTCCGTTGTGCAGCACGATGCCTGAATCCGGACGGGACGGAACCCCGAATCGAAGTCCGGGCTCAAGGACGGAACCGCCGTCCCGGGGCGGCAGCAGTGACATGATGACGCCGCCTTCCGATACCGCGACGATTCGACCATCACCGGTAAGAATGGGACTGATATCGTCCAGGGCCGAATCGAATGTGCCACCACCCGAAATCGATCCCAGCGTGTCCATGTCCCGGACAACGCTTACCTGCCCGGAAACACTGCAGACGATCAGCGAGTTGTCATTGTCTACAAGCAGAAAGACCCGATCGCCGGGCGTAGAAGCCTGGACAGACCAGACCTCTTCAAGTCTGACCGCCGAAGTCTCACGGTATCGGACAAGCCGCCCGTCGAGCAGGGGAACGTAGATTCGACCATCCACGTCCACTGCTGATCCGGCCGGCAGCGCGGGCAGTTGCATCGACAGGACGGGACCTAGCGGGTTGGACCCGATCTCAAGCACATCGAGGACGCCGGCCAGCCACGTGACGTAAAGTCGCCTGCCTGTCCAGGAGACGGTGGGCTGCATCGCTCCGCCCGCACCCAGGTCGGGACGCGGCTCGCCATAGATGAACAGGACGGCCCGGTCCTCGTCCCAGATCCAGACCCTGCCATCGGCCCCCGGCCACGCCAGAACCTTTCGCGGCGTGTCAGCCCCACGGTTCGAAGCCATCGGACCTACCGATCCCGCGATATCGAATCTGATTACCGAAGACAGGTTGAGGGTGTGGAAACGCTCAACCGTGCCGGCCGAGGACACGAAGACCGTGTCTCCGCTTCCAATCACGGGAGCGGTCGTCGCGGTGCCCGGACCGACGACCAGTGGCACCGACAGCCTTCCATCCACGTCGTAACGCCTGACCGCGACGGATCTGGTGCCATCGGTTGATGTCAAAAGGCAGGACACGAAGATATTGCCGTCGTCGTCGATCGATGGCCCGGCCGGATCGGTGCAGGAAAGGGGCACGTCGCGCAGCAGGCAGTCAATATCCCGCGTGCGATCACCTTCGAGCACGCTGCAACACCCGTCACCCGGCACCGCCGGACTGTCCTGGCATGCCTCGGAGCCGAAGCACCATCCGTCCAGACACCCGGTGTAACCCTGACCGGCTGGACAGTCGGCCAGCGTTATACAGGCGGGGACTGACATGTCCGAGAAGCACGCAGACATGAAGATGGTGGACACCGCCAGACAGGACAAAAACGATCGCCGGAATCTGTTAGCCCGGGAAATGACCATCGGGAAACCATGCATAGACAGGATTACACGGGAATGATCTTAGCTGTCCGCGATAGTAATGGTCAACTCGTCATAACGGGAAATTGTCGTTGCGGATTATCGTGTTCAACGACCGCTGGTCATATCGGCGAACTGTTCGACGAAGGCTCTAAGGGGATCCAGCTCGTCGCCGTACAGATACCCCGGGCCAAGTTCGAGTTGTTCGTCGTGCCTGGGGATCTGCGCCGTACCCCCATCGATCAGGCCGCCGGCCTCGGTCTTACGCCACATCTCGCGTCGGCGCGCCCGCTGCTGAGCGTCCCACTGAACCTGAAGACGAAGAAGCGAGTCAAGGTCCTGGGGAAGTTCCTTGGACATCGCCAGCAAAAGCCTGACCGTGGCGTCCGCGTCCGCCGTTGCCCGGTGCGCCGTGTCCATCTCGACTCCGAACTTCGCGGCCATGTCCGCCAGACGATGACGACCGGTCTTGACGAGCTGCCTGGCGAACACGAGCACGTCGATCACGTGACACTGCGGCCAGGAACGACCAATCCGTTCAAACTCGGCCGCCAGGATTGGCATGTCGAAGGTCAAAATATTGTATCCGACCACGACGCGGCCACGAATTCTGGACTCGATCCCGTCCGCAAACTCGGCAAAGACCGGCTTCCCGGCAACCTCGGCGGTCGTGACGCCGGTCGTCTCAACGACCTTCTCGTCAAGCTCGACCAGCGGGTCCATCAGCTCGCCCCAGGTCTCAACCAGCCCCCCCTTGTCCCAGGTCACCAGACCGATCTCGAATACACGATCTTTTTTGACTTCAAGACCGCTCGTCTCGGTGTCCAGTCCGACAAGGATTTCATCGCTCCATCCCAAGGCAGCCTCCACAGAAAGACCCGCGATCAGATCCGATCGAACGTCGATGTGAAGTGACGCAGGATCGGCGCCTCGTAACGGAACTTCATGCCGCGCACCGAGTCCCTGCGTGCCAGGACCTCGGCCACTACTTCGACCAGGTAGTCAAGATGGCTCTGGGTATACACACGCCTCGGTATGGCCAGACGCACCAGTTCGCTCGGCGCACCGACGAACGAACCATCGGCAGCCCAGTACCCGAACATGATGGACCCTATCTCGCACGCGCGCACGCCACCCTCGATGTACAGCTCGGCAACAAGCGACTGCCCCGGGAACTGCCACGCCGGCAAATGCGGCAGGAACTTCCTGGCGTTGATGTATATCGCGTGGCCGCCCGGCGGATTGAAAATCGGCACGCCGGCCTTAACCAGGCTGTTGCCGAGGTATTCAACCATCCCGACCCGGTACCGCATGTAGTTCTCGTCCATGACCTCACGCAGCCCCTGGGCCATCGCATCCAGATCGCGTCCCGCCAGACCGCCATAGGTGACGTAACCCTCGGACAGGATCAACAGAGTCTTCAGTTCCTGGCTCAGACGGTCGTCGTTGAGCGCGATGAAGCCACCGATGTTGACCAGGGCGTCCTTCTTCGCGGACATGGCGCAACCGTCGGCGTGCGAGAACATCTCGCGCGAGATTTCCAGCAGTGACTTGTCCGCGTATCCCGGCTCGCGCTGCTTGATGAACCATGCGTTCTCGGCGAACCTGGCAACGTCGAAAAACAGAGGCAGCTTATACTTGTCACAGACAGCGCGCGTGTCCCGGATATTTCGCATCGAGACGGGCTGGCCGCCGGTCGCGTTGTTCGTCAGGGTCAGCATCACGACAGGGATGTTCGCCGCGCCGTTCTCGACGATGCACCGCTCAAGCGCCTCGACATCCATGTTCCCTTTGAAGTCGGCGACCACGTCGGGGTCCTCGCCTCCCGGAACCACGAAATCCAGCGCGCGGGCCTTGCGGAACTCGATATTCGCCCTGGTCGTGTCGAAGTGCGTATTCGATGGAATAACCTTGCCTTCGGCGGCAAGGACTGAAAAGAGCAACCTCTCGGCGGCCCTGCCCTGATGGGCGGGGATCACATGCTTGAATCCGGTCACTTCCTTGACGGCGGCCTCAAAATTGTACCAGGAGCGCGCGCCGGCGTAGGACTCGTCGCCCTTGATCATCGCGGCCCACTGATCGGTGCTCATCGCGGAGGTTCCAGAGTCGGTCAACAGGTCGATAAGAACCTTGTCAGCGGGAATGAGGAAAGGGTTGTACCCGGCCTTCTCTATGATTTCGACGCGTTCCTCACGCGTGGTCATGGAAACAGGTTCTACCATCTTGATTCTGAACGGTTCGAAAAGGGTTTTCACGATCTCTCCTTTGGTTCGAAAGACGCCGGGAGTGAATTTAGCCCGGTGAACGGACAAAAACAACCGGGAGGGTGAGGAATTCCAGATCGTCCGGATACAAAAAGGGGGCCCGAAGGCCCCCTTTTCAGGTCATCTGGAACAGGGAACTAGCCGCCGCACGTCGCGCCGCCGCCGGTGCCCTGGGCCTCTCCGGACAGCGTCTTCGCGCAGCCCTTCAGGTCCTTGTTGTACTGGCAGAACTGGGCCTTAATCTGCTCGGGGGCGATACCCGAGAACTTGTACTTGTTGTTCGCGAGCCAGGTCGGGCTGGCGCCGATCTCGAGGCCGTTCGCGATCTTGATGTTCTCGGAATGCAGGGCCTTGCCCTCGCCTTCCATGAAGCACTTCTCGATGACGACGGGGTCGATGCCGTTCGTGGCGCAGGCCTTCCAGTCGGCATTGCGGATATCCTTGTTGCGGCAAAGGATGTAATCCATGTACTTGTGGTTTTCCGCGTAGTACTTAATCGCGCACAGCTCGCGGATGTTCTCGTCGACTTCCGGCTGTCCGTGCAGCGCCTTGAAGGTGCCGTCCGGATTCTCGTTGGCGATGAAATTGATGTTGACGGTGATTCCGTCTTCCGCGAACGCCTGGATTACTTCGGGCAGCGCGTTCAGAGCCTTGACGCCGAACGGGCACTGCGACATCACGAACACGTCGAGCTGCTTCGGCTTCTCTTCGCGGCACTCGGCCTGACCGGCACAGCTGTCATCCGCGCAGTCCACCAGAGAGTCGCCGTCGTCGTCGAGCTGGTTGTCACAGATCTCGGCGGTGGGGTCAAACTTCGCGCCAACCTGGAGCAGCTTGTACTCACCGGCGTCCACGACGAAACGCTTGACCTGTTCAAAGCCCGGATCTTCGGCAACGGACGGAGCAAACAGGAACGCGGGCAGAAGCTTCACGCCCTTGTCCTTCAGGCCGTCGTACAGCGCCTTGCCCTCGGCATCGGCGTAATCCAGGGTCTTGACTTCAAGGCCGGGGAACATGTTCTTGAGCTGACCGACGATCCGATCCGGGGCGCACTTCGCGCAACGCTTGTCGGAGAGGACGGTCACGGGGATCTTCTTGGGCTCGGGGATATCCTTGCAGACGTCCGGCTTCGCGGTTTTGAACGCACCGCAGATAGCGCGCATGAAGTCCATCTCGTTGCGGCCGCCCTGGTACTTTTCGCCGTTCAGGAACATCGACGGGGATCCGCGGGCGCCCTTTTCCTTGGATGCCTTGTAGGACGCGGACAGAAGATCGGTACCTTCCTGACCCTCTGCGCAGGCCTTGATCGGGGCGGGATCCACGCCGTTGTCGGTGGCGCACTTGTCAAAATTGCCAGGGATGTTCCGCATGTCGTTCGCCATGCATACGACCACGTCCATCGCCTTGTCCGGGGAGTACTTGAACGCGCAGATCTCGAACTTGTTACCCTTGACTTCGTTGTCGCCATGCATCGAGGTCAGGGTGCCGGGCTGCGGTTCGTCACCGATGAAGTGCATCTGGAAATCGACCGAATTGCCAAGTTTCTTCAGGGCGGGTGCGATGCCCTTCTGAACCTGTGCCCCGAACGGGCACTGCGACATGATGTGCATCGAGAACTGCACCTTTTCCTTCGGCTCGCATCCGATAGTGCCGACGGCAACTACCAGCAGTGCTGCGAAAGTAAAAACAGAAGCTGCCTTTTTCATTATCCCACCTGAGTTTGAGTCCACATTTCATACCGCCATTCAGCGGTTTGGGCAATTTTACCAGCCTGCGGGAGAATTGCAACAACCTTTGACTTGCAGAATCAATCGGTTCGCACGCCCGAGGAAACCGCGGTGAAGCACAAACAGAAGATCAGGATGAGAGCCGAGTAGAACAGCCAGAGGGTCAGGAGGATAGGTGTGGCCAGTGATCCGTAAAGAAGATTGTACTGTGCGAAGGTGCCAACCCAGTAGGAGTATGCGAACCGGGCTGCTGTCCACAGCACGAAGAACATCCCCGCTCCGAGAAGCGCGTGCTTGAAGGCAGGTCGGGCGATGCCGGGCAGGTACAGAACCGCCAGGAAACCGATCGGAACCGCCAGCCAGTCGAAAATCATACGCAGCGGCGCGACCCTGGCGATCACGGTGTCAACCGTGGAGCCGAACTGCCCGACAACGAACGAGTCCACCAAGGTGAGGGCGTTGTAAAACAAGAATGCCAACAGCCCCAGCGCAAACAGCCCCACGGTGAAAAGCAGCCGCGAGAACAGGTACTTCCGGCGCTTTCCGTCCCGGAAGATGTCCGATGTCGCGTTCTCAAGCGCCCCGAACACAGCCGACGCGCCGACCACGAGAACAGCCATACCAATGATGCTGAACCGGCCCCTCCGCGAAATCAGGTAGTCCATGATTCCGCGGACGGTATCTCCCTCGACCGGAACAAACGTGTTCGTTGCATGGGTGATCCTGTTAATCAGGATGTCGACTGCGGCCGGATCCGGGTCCAGACCGGCGGCGATATAGCCCATGGCGGAGAAGAAAAGGATGGTCAGCGGGGCCAGTGACAGGATGAAATAAAACGATATGGCCGCGGCGTGGTCGAATCCGCGGGTCTGCAGGAACAGCTTTACCGTATTTATCAGCGGGGCAAAAAAGACCAGAAGCCGGCGCCATCCGGATCGCGCCAGTCCGACCAGTCGCTTTCCCAGGTTACAACACCTTCGTCCCGTCAAGACACCACCTTAGCGCCAGTCCGGGGTGCCGAACCGCCCGGAATCGCCCGTTATGGGGAACTGCCACCTGCCGTCTGCCGTCATTATCCACACTTTCCAGTCCCCTGTCCTGTCCGACAGGAACACGAGATACCTGCCATCCGGAGACCACGCGCCATCCTTGTTGTTGCCCTGGTTCTGGGTCAACCGCGAGATATTTCCTTCCATGTCCACGAAAAACAGGTCCGAACGGAATCCGTCCATACCCGAGAACACGACCTTGTTGCCAGGCCCGAAGCGGGGCTGCGTGTTGTAGTTTCCGGCCATGGTCAGGCGCCTGACGCCCGAACCGTCCGAATTCATTATGAAGATCTGGGGATTGCCGTTCTTCGACGACACGAAGGCGATCATGTTGCCGCCGTTTGACCAGGTCGGAGACACTTCATCCCACTCCGTTTCGGTCAGGTTCTGGACGATCTTGCCTGTCCTGGGGTCGATCAGAACGAGGTCGGACTGTTCCCCCATGTCAACGGACGCGACTATTCGCGACCCGTCCGGGGACATCTCGGCCGAACGGTATTCCCACCCGTCATCGGTCAGCTTCTTTCCGCCAAGATAGATCTGGGGGAGTCCGGATTCGAATGACGTGTAGATCAGCTTTCCGCCCCTGGTCCACTTCGGAAACATGTTGGCCGACCCGTTCGAGACGACCGTGTCGCGGCCGGAGCCGTCCATCTCCATCGTGATGATGTCCCGGGTGTCCTTGTCCTTCTTCAGCGACACCACAATCCTGGATCCGAAAATGCCTGGTTGACCGGTGATCTCGAGTATGACAGCGTTGACGAACTTGTGCGCCGCGGCGCGCAGACCGTTGACGCCGACGCCGGGGAAGGACTGCGCCTTGACCGTCCGTTGCGCCTTGCCGTTGACGTCGTAAAGGCGGAACTCGACGCCAGCCGACGCGCCGGACCCGGTGACCGCGAACTTGACCAGCCACGACGCACCCACGTTCATCCAGTCGGGCCACTGAGTGGCAGTCAGGGTCTCGCGGGACATGTCGGCGATGAACGAATCGGGATCAAGCACCTTGAAGAAACCGGAAAGTTCAAGGTCCCTGCTTACCGTCGAGACGACCCTGGCACACCCGTCACCGGACTGCGGACACGCGACAGACTGAACAGCTATGGCCTGAAGCTCGCTTCCCGACGGTCCAACCACGACATGGATCGAGTCGAACAGACCGCCGGCCGGGGACGGGGCAGGAGCGTCCTGGGCAATGCCGGCCAGAGGCCAGCAGGCACAGACCGCGACGACCGCCAGCAACAGATATCGTTTCATGGTTCTTTCCCTGCAATACCGCAACATCGCGATCCCGGTCGAAGCCGGACACGTCATTTTATTACCTGCGGGGTACGCGCGCCAAACTGAGAGAATGGACAGGTCAGGGCAGTTCGCACTTGCTCGTGCAGTCGGACAGCTCATTCGACTGGCAAATCGAGAGGCAATCGTCCACGCTGACGTTGCAGACATACGAACAGTAACGGGGCTGGTCGCTCTTCAGGCACTTGTCGACGCAGACATCGGTCTCGCCGCCACAGATGTCCATGCAGAACTTGTCGTCGCCGGCCTGATTGAAGAAGCGGTAGCAGCGATCGAAACAGAAATCGCCGAAAGCGGTGTAGACGATCTCGAGCTTGTCCGTGTAGCCGAGCGGTTCCTTGAACTGGATCGCGTTTTCTGGACGCTCGCCCATGGTCGCGTCGAACGTCGGGCACGAGGGAGCATTCTTCACCAGCCTGAAGTCGCCGTTCGGATTCTCTTCGGTGATCATCTTGAGCGGCAGGCACTTGCCGTCCACAAGCGGATGGGCGCACTTGCCGTCACGGTCGTACTGATAGATCTCGATGAACTCCGACGCCCTGCAGACCTCGGCGCAGCCAGGCTTGCCCTGGAAGGTCTGGTCGCACTGATCAAGGCACTCTTCCGCGGCGCAGACCTCGGCACACCTGGCGCTGTCCACGAAGATCGCCTCGCACTGGCCCTGACAGGACCAGTCGAGCGGACGCGGCAGGCAGACCTGGGCCAGCAGCGGCACGACCAGTTCGGCGATACGCTTCAGCGACGGACCCACGCCCTCGTCGGAACAGATGTTCGAGAACTGGCCGTACTGGGTGCCGAACGAATCGGTCACGTCGGAGTAGCGCTTGCCGTACTCGGCCTTTCCGTAGTTGGAGGCGCAGATGTAGTTGTAACCGGACGCCAGGCTCGACGTGTTGCCGCAGCGGCACTCGTAGAACCTGTCATGGATCAAATCCGGGTCGCTGACCGGAGAGGTCTTTGAACCGGGGATCGCATCGCCCGCGATCGAGGCGAACACGACCTGGGCCGGGTCCGGCTTGAGCGAACGAAGCTTGTTGACCATCGAGGAAGGCGAGTAGAGCTGGCACTTGCGCCTGTCGAAATTGCCGTTCGTAAGGCACTTCGAGTAGTCGCACTCGCCGCTTGCCAGACAGCCGTTTTCGTCGCGGGCGCACGAACACGGCTTGTTGAATTGTGCCTCATCGGCGGCCGAACCGTCGAAGCTGTTGTAGTAGGAGGCCCATTTGCCGGTCTGCTCGTTGAAGAACTCGGGGGCGGAGCAGTCGTCCTCGTCGGTGACGACGACGATCAGCAGGTAGGCGTCCTCGCGCAGGAAGTTCCTGGCCTGTTCGGCGTTTTCACCCTCGGTGTCAAGGGCCATCCAAGCGGCCCTGAGGCCCTGTTCCTGGTTTCCGCAGACGGCCTGATCCTGGCCGGTTCCAACCGTCGCCATGCAGGTGAACAGGTGTTCGAACACCTTGTCCGTAAGGATCCGACGCGCCTCGACAGATTCATCCGAGGAATCGGTCGGGAGGGTCTTCCAGTTCTGGTCCCAGCCTGGCGGGGCGATCCAGTTGCCCTTGATCCATTCGATGGCGTAGTAGTCGGCGACCTGACGATCGAGGACTGTCGGGCCGGCCCAGACGGGCTTCTGGTTCTTGTCCAGACCCTTGTAACCCGGGCAGAAACTCGTGATCGGCGGCAGGACGCAGCCCACCTTGCCGCAGTCGCCGCCGGGGCACTGACAGCGGTAAGCGGCATCGCCGAACTGGGCGATGCACTGGTTCTGACAAGAATACGAGGGTTCGCACACGACGGTGCAGAGGAACTCGCCGCCGGCGGTGTCGGTTTCACAGACCGACATGCATTCGGCCACGCTGGTGGCGTTGCACATCTGCGCGCAAGTGGCTTCCTCGGCCTCGCCGAGGTAGGAAATACACATTTCGCCGCAGCCTGCATCCACGTCGCAAACCGCGTCGCACATCGGTTCCTTTTCAACCGAGTTGCAGACCGACAGGCAGTCGGCGCCGCTGGCCGCGCACCTGCTTTCGCAGTCGGCCTGGTAGCCGGTCAGTTCCGCGCAGACCTCGACGCACTCGCGACCACGGCACCTGCCGGGGCAGTCGCTGAAGCCTTCGAACGCATCTTCAGCCATGCAATTCGCAAAGTTGCAGTTGCCCTTGCAGACAGCTCCACCCTCGGCGCACGGCTCGGGCATTCCGAACACCTCGGCGCATTCGGTCGTTTTGTTGTAAGGGTCGCACTCGTAACGGCACCGCGAGCTGTAGGCAAACAGGACGTCGCCTTCGTGCCCGTCGTTGATACCTACCTCGGGAGGAACGTCGCAGACATACGCCGAACCGGTCGGACCGGGTTCACACACCCAGTTTTCCGGGTTCTGGACATCGTTCATCCTGGAACACAGATCGGTCTGGCCCTCGGAAACCGCCACGCACGGGAACTCACGCCGTTCCATGCATTCCGGGGACAGGGTCGTCGCAGGCTGATACAGGAACTTGCCGCGCACGCCGCCGCGCATACCCTGCGGGCAGACGTTCGTCGTCGTGACCGCCAGCCTCATGTCGATCGCGGTGTAGTTCTGGAACACGTCCAGAAACGTCTTGAAGCTGGATGCCAGGTTCTGCTGCTCCTGACACATCGAACTGGAATCGTCGACAACCCACAGAATATCGATCTTCGCCGGCGTTCCCTTGTCACGCAGGGCCTGCATCTGTATCGAATACGAGTTGTTGAGATTCCTGACCGGAACCTCGTTGCAGGCGGCGAAAGCAATCAATATCGCACAGGAGACAATTATTAATCCCGGCCTCATCAGACACTCCCGGAGAATACTCAGGGTGGGATAGTACCATATCAACCGCGAAACACACAACGACATTAGAAGGATAAATAGCTTGAAACCTGGACGGCGCCCGTACGACAAAAAGGTAGAGATCAAAGCACCTTCCACCGGAGCGCACATGCAGACAGTCCTTTCGGAACCTTTCGACATCAGGGACCCGGACGACCCGGAATGCGTGGCGCTCCGCAAGGCGTTCTGCGGCCGCGGTGAAAGACCGGCACGGGACGTCGACGCTTTCATGCGCCGCGAACGAGACGCTATGACAGCCGGCGGCTACCGCTACTGGTTATGCGACCGTGGACCGCTGGCGAGTCGTCTCGGCGAAATGGCTCCGAAGGTTCTTCTGGTTCACGGACACCTGGAACCGGGGACGCCGAAGGTCGCCGTTGTCGGTCCGCGCAGACCTGACGACTACGGTTCAATTGTCGCGGCCGCCGTGTCGTCCCGGCTCGGTCTGGCCGGAGTCACCCTGGTGAGCGGAGGCGCCGCCGGAGTCGACACCATCGCCCACCTGGAGGCGCTTGAGGCCGGAAGCGGCACGATATGCGTGCTGGGCTGCGGCTTCGACCGGCCGTTCCCGCCGGAGAACAAGGAACTGTTTTCGAGGATCGCGGCCACGAAGGGCGGATGCCTGCTCTCGGAATACGCACCCGGGCAGGCAGCCTCCACATGGACATTCCCGGAGCGAAACCGGATTGTCGCCGCCATTTCCGACGCGGTCATCGTGATTCAGGGCGGCTTTGGCTCCGGGGCCCTCATAACGGCACGATGCGCCTTGAATGCCGGAACGCCGACGTTCGCGGTCCCCGCGGACATTCAGTGGAACGCTTCAAGCGGTTCGAACGCCCTGCTGTCCCTAGGTGCCAGGCCGCTGTGCCGACCGTCGGACCTTCGAGTCGTTCCGGCCCTTTCCGGTCTCGACCTGGAAGGCTCATTTCTGGAAACCGTCTTTCGCGTGCCGGGGTGGGCACAGATGCTAAAACCGCCATCACGCCGGGCGGTCAGATACCGGCAGTCACCGCTGGCATCAAAAATCCTGGAATTGATCCATGAAGGAACTGAAACGGCCGGCATGAACGTTTCGGATATCTGCGGGGCAACGTCGGCCACGGCGTCGGCGGTCCAGTCGGCACTGCTGGAACTGGAAATCGCCGGTCTGGTCATCCGCGCGCCGGGAGGTCTGTTTCTGGCGTCGACATGCAGGGAGTGTTAAACCAGCGCCCGCCGTCTTGCCGAAAGCCAGGCCGCCACCATCAAGGCGTGATCCATCGTGCCTTCGTCGACCATCCGATCGACCTCGGCCGGTGTCGCCGCCCAGGTGTCCAGATCCTCTGAATCGTCAAAATTCCTGGTACCTTCCGGACTGCACCCTTTTGCAAGAAACACATGCATCGCGTTTCCAATCAACGCCGGATTGGGGCGCAAGGTCGCGACTTTCATGACCTCGCCCGGTTTGAAACCGGATTCCTCCTCAAGTTCGCGCACCACGGCCGACAGAGGCGGCTCGCCGCTCTCCACGACACCGCCGGGGAACTCCCACGTCACGTCTCCGGTGCCAGGTCTGAACTGCCTTACCAGGACGATCTCGTTGTCGACCGTGACCGGAATCACGGTGACCCAGTCCCGGCTGCGCTGCACGCAGAAGGAGTGCTGGCGGCCGTCACGCGGGTTGCGGCGCTCCTCGTGAACGACTTCGTAGACCCTGAGCTTCGCGAAGGACTCGCTTTTGACCAGTTCCCAGGGAACCAGTTCGGATGAATCGACGCTGACCTTTCTCACGGGACATCCTCGACGAGAACCCGCGGAATCGTCTCCGAAATCCGGCATGTGGCCTCGTAGTTGATCGTGCCGCACCACGCGGCGTACGCCTCGGCCGTGATTTCCTCGGTTCCGGAGCGGCCAATCAGCACGACCTCGGTTCCGGCGTGGACGTCGGGAATTCCCGTTACATCCACCATGGCCATGTTCATACAGATTCTGCCCCTGACCTGGGCGCGGCGCCCGTTGAGAAGGACGTATGCCCCGTTGGACAGACCGCGGTCGAAACCATCGTAGTATCCGACCGGCAGGACGGCCATCCTGAGCGGCGTGGTGGCGCGGAAAGTCCTGCCATATCCGATGTACTCGTCGGCGGGAACGTCCCGAACCTGCACCACCGTCGTCTTCCACGTCAGAGCCGGCCGCAGTTCGATCTGCGCCCTCCTGGTCAGCGCCGCGGTCACGAACGTCTCGTTCGATGGCCACATACCGTAAGCGGCAATCCCGGGACGGACCATCTCCATGTGCGCCTCGGGCCACAGAATGGTGGCAGCCGAGTTGGCGACGTTCCGGATGAACCCGGGGCGTCCCGCGAGGCCGAGCGCGTCCAGAATCTGGCCGAATCTCTCGAGTTGAAGACGCGCGAAGCCGTGATCGGTCGTGTCCTCGACATCGGCGAAGTGCATTGCCGCGCCTGCCGCTCTGACGTTCCGACACCGATCGATCATGTCGACCAGGGCAGAGGCGGCCGGCAATCCCAGCCCCTGACGGTTCGTGCCGGTCTCCAGCTTCAGATGGGCATCGAAAACCACTCCGCGATTTCGGGCAGCCACATCGAGCGCCTCGACCAGCCCGGCGTCGTAAACAACCGCGGAAACACCAAGCTCAACCGCCTCTTCGGCCTGTTCCGGGGTGATCCTGCCGATGACGTGGATCGGCACTTCGATCCCCGCGCCGCGCAGCCGGGCCGCCTCCCAGACGTCATTAACGCAGAGCATGTCGGCGCCGGCCGACACAAAAACCACCGAGGCAAGTTCAAGTCCGTGTCCGTAGGCGTTGGCCTTGACAACCGGCGCCAGCCGCACCGGCCGACTGACGTTGGCCCTGAACGCGCGCAGGTTGTCGGAGAGGGCGCCCCGGGAGATCTCGCACCAGGTAAGTCTGCTGGCCATCGGCCACCTCCAGGAACCCGGACAGACATGCCCGGGATGGACCCGCGACGCACCGGCGCCGCAGTCTGCGCGCGAATATACCACCTTTGAACAACTTTGATTCCGCCTCGTTTGACCGTGCCTGCCGCTCGTGCAATATTTGCGTTTCCGGACACTTCACCGGGCGTGAATTCTTTTAACGTTCTCGTACTGTGCAGGAAGAAACAATGGCGAAGATCACTCTTGCGGGGTTCAACATCGACTCTGAAATCATCGGCGAAATCAAGGCTGGAAAGCCGATTCCCGAAGACCTGACCCCCGAGACGATTTCTGCCGCCTACGCACGAATCTCGAGGGATCCCACCAGTGTCGACGAACTCCGCCGGCGCGCCAGGTCCGAGGTATCCCGTTCCAGGGCGTCGAACGAGACGATCGTGTTCGGAATGGGGCATCACTCCGTCGCGGAGCACGCGGTTTTCAACTTCGACGTGATTGGCGTGTCCCGTCTGGCCATCGAAACGCTTGAAACGCACCGGCTCGCCTCGTACACCGAAAAGTCGCAGCGATACATCAAGCTTGACGAGGAAGTCGTCGTCGCCTCGGAGATCGAACAGCGCGGCCTGTCCGACGCTTTCAGGGCTTACATCCACCGGTCCTTCGAACGTTACCGCAGACTGCTCGACGGTCTGGTCGGTTCCGGCATGGATCCCAGGCTGGCCGGCGAGGATGCCCGCTACGTGCTGCCTCTTGCCGTGCCGGGCCAGCTTGGCATGACCGTCAACGCCCGGTCACTCGAACACCTGATCAAGCGCCTCGCGTCACATCCGCTTCGAGAGGTCGCCGACCTCTCGGCCGAGTTCTACCGGGTTGCATCGCCGGTGACACCGTCCCTGCTCAGGTACGTCGAGCCTGGACACTACGACATGCACCGCTACCAGCGCGCGATCGAGGTTGGACGCCGGCTTCCGGGACGGCCGCAGTCCAGCGGCCCGACCGAAACGGGCCCGGACGTGACGGTGCGCATGATCGGGTGCGACCCGGAAGGTGACACCTTCATTCTGGCGACGCTGCTTCAAGGCGTCATGAACCGTGGTCTGGGACCGGCCATCGAGTGGGTCCGCGAGTTGCCCACGGCGGAAAGGATGCAGGTCTTCGAAGCGGTGACCGAAGGCATGACCATCCACGACCCGCTTCCCAGGGAATTCGAGCACGCCGGAATGACCTTCGAACTGATCATGTCCGCCGCCGCCTTCGGTCAGTTCAAAAGGCACAGGATGGCCAGCCTAACGACTCAGCCCTACGACCCGGCCCTGGGCATCACCACTCCGCCATCGATCGCGCGGGCCGGGCTGGAATCCGTCATGGTCTCGGCGGCCGAGGACGCGCAGCGCATGACTGAGGTTCTTGGCGGTCACGAGGACCCCGTGTCGGGGTACGCCCTGATCAACGCGAACCGCCGACGCTGCGTCATGACGGTGAACCTCCGTGAGTTCTACCACCTCAGCAGACTGCGCGAGGACGCGCACGCGCAGTGGGATATCCGGCAGTTGACCGGCCTGATGTCGGGCTTCGTGCGCCGGGCCTTCCCGGTGTGCGGCTCGCTGGTCGGCGGAAAGGACATGGTGGCGACCACCATCCAGGAAAGAAACCACAGACTCGGTCTTTGCGACCAGGACTGACACCGCGGCTACGGCCAGCGGATCGCCGGCCCTCAGGAATGAGATGTACCCCTGGATTATCGAGGACCCCTTCAGGATTGGCACGTACGGACTGATGGCATTCGTCGGCTTCCTGGCCGCATACCTGCTGTTCCTGCACGAACTGAAACGCCGGGAAGACCTTCTGGGCGGAATGCAGCCGGCGGTTGTGGCCGACGTAACGCTCGTTCTGGCGGTCGTGTTCGGCGTGATTGGCGCGAAGCTGTTCTTCCTGTTCTTCGAGGCGCCCGAGATCAAGCTGGAATATCTGCTCTGGAACTCGGGTCTCACCTGGTACGGCGGTCTGATCGTAGGTTGTACCGCGGTGATCGTATGGTTTGGAACGCGACGTCTGAGCATTCCGTCGATGGCCGATCTGCTCGCTCCGATGCTCGCCCAGGGATATGCGTTCGGGCGTATCGGATGCCATCTTTCGGGTGACGGGTGTTACGGCACGCCGTGCGTTCCGGAAAACATCGACAACGCCATCTGCGTTACCTATCCGCATGGCATCGTGCCATCGCCCTGCTACTGGGATGGCGTTCAGTTCCCGGTATGCCCGGGCGACGCGGTGGACCCTCTGTGGTTCCCGGTACACCCCACTCCGATCTACGAGGCGCTGACCGGTTTCATCCTGTTCGCCGCTCTGTGGGCGTTACGTACCCGCCTGAAACGGCCCGGCTCGCTGTTCGCGGTCTACTGCGCCGCCTCGGGCGTGCTCAGATTCTTTATCGAGTTTATCCGGATGGACGAGATGCGGCCCGAAAGGTTCCTTGGACTGCGGGACGCACAGCTCATAGGGGTGGCGCAGGTTCTCTTCGGAGCCGCAATTCTGCTGCTGCCGCTGATACGGGGCAGGCGGACTCCAGACCTGACGCATCCTCCCTCGGGGTCGGACGCTCGGCCGACCTGACATCGATCCAGGGTCCCGTCCTGTCCGGGGCCGACAAATCAATCCTCAGGGGCAGCCCGTTGCCATACAGATAGCGGTATCCGGCGACGTACCCGGTCACGCGCTTGACATAGTCCCGGGTTCTGCCGAAAGGAAGCGCCTCGACGAAAAGGTCGGTCGGCAGATATCCGAGTGTCCGCAGGAAGCGGCGGCCCGAGCCCGATCCGGCGTGATACGAGGCAAGCACCAGTGGAAGGTATCCGTCGAAATGTCCTATCAGACTGTCGAGCAGAGCGGACCCAATCATCACGTTGCCGGAAGGCGTCGACCTTGAGGCATTGATACCCTTCGGTTTCAGAACCTTGGAGGATATCGAGGAAGCGGTGCCCTTCATCAACTGCATCAGTCCAAACGCTCCGGCCGGCGACCTCGCCCGGGGTTGATAATGGCTCTCGACGCGCATCAGCCCGTAGATCAGCGCGGGATCCACATCGAAAGCCTCAGAGCCGGCCGCAACCGCTTTTGACCATGGACGCGGATAGGCCGCCTCGAAAACCGGGGCGTGCGCGGAGTCGAAATCTCCGCGAATCCAGGCGGCGGCCCCGGTGGCCTTCAGGGAATCCGGTGATGACGCGCGAATCAGTGCCGGAATCATCAGGTCATCTTCGGACAGATAGCCCCTGGCGGCGCGAACAGAAAGTTCCTCGAGTGCCGCGGCCCGGTCGCCCATTCTCAACAGCAGCACCGGAGCGACTCCCCGTTCACTCACACTCAGTCCCTTGATGGCGTTCAACTCGACCGGGTTCCTCGATCTGGCAAGCGCGCCGTCGAAAGCCGCGGTTCCCGGTTCCAGGACGGCGGTGGGCGATGGCTGACAGCCAAACCAGTAGTCCAGGCGGGAAGCGGCAAGCACCCCGAACCATGAGAATGCGGACGAACGCGCGACCCTCTCCAGATCAAGCCGGGCCTCGTCCTTCCGCCCGAGTTCAAACAACAGGACGCCCCGGAAATATCGGGCCCGTTCACCGTCGCCGAACAGTACGCCCTCGCCGTGATCGACCACGGACAGAATCGCCTCGAGGTCCTCGAGCGCCTCCGCTTTTCGGCCTTCGATCATCGCGGCAAGGGCCCTTTCCCATCGCAGTTCGAGTGACGAGCCGGCATCAGGCGCAAGCTCCTCAAGCATACCGAGGATCGATATAGCCGCAGCGTGATCGCCGGATCTGACGAATGCACGGAAGGCCGCGTGACCAGCCCTGATCGCGAACGGACTGGCGGGATACAGATGGACCACTTCGGACCACGCGGCGGCGGCACCGGAGTCATCTCCCGCTTCCAGCAGTGCGTTGGCCTTCAGAACCAGGATGCACGCGCGGACATCCCGATGCGCCGCCTTTTCCTCGGCCCTGGCGAGCAACGGCAGGGCAGCCTCCTCGCGACCCGACTCGATCAGGAAAGTGGCGCGTGTCACAAGCGGCAGGGCCGCATCAGTCCGGGCGAGCGCGGTCGGACGCTT
>JAGOFO010000001.1:5177-36378 GCA_017997155.1 Myxococcota bacterium | reverse complement strand
CCGCCTTTTCCTCGGCCCTGGCGAGCAACGGCAGGGCAGCCTCCTCGCGACCCGACTCGATCAGGAAAGTGGCGCGTGTCACAAGCGGCAGGGCCGCATCAGTCCGGGCGAGCGCGGTCGGACGCTTTCTGGCCGCCAGATCCAGCTTCTTCAGCTCACGCAGATTGGCGCGATCCAGGCGTCGCAGGTATTCGAGGGCGGGATCCGGCCATCTGCCGAGGGAGGCCAGGAACGAGGAGGCACGACGCGTGCAGGCGCCATCAGAACAATCGAAATAGGCTCTTCGCGCAGCGTCCGCGGCGTTTACCGGATCTCCCGAAGACAATGTCGCCCTGGCGAACGCCATCAACACGTCGTGGAGCGGCCGGCCCGACAAACCGGTCTGAAGAACCGCACGAAGGACCGATACCGCCGCGGACGGACGTCCCTCGCGGACGAGGCTTTCGGCAAGAGCAAGCCGGGATGGAATCCACATGGAAGAGGCCGTGGAGACGCTGCCGTAGGCCGTTCGGGCTCCAGCAATTTTGCCCGTCTTCTCGAGCAACCGCCCGATCTTCCATGAGGCGAGGTCGCCAAGGGGAGAAGTCGCGGCCGCCTTGTACCTTTCCAGCGCGGGTTCAATGCGTCCGGCGCGCTCGTACATCCCGGCCAGCACGAAATCGACCACGCCGCCTGGGACACGTCCGTCGGGAACGTCCGGGTCCTTCTGTCTCAGGGAGTCGAGCAGGCGGGCCGCCTCGTCGACGTTGCCAGACCGCCCGATCTGCAGAGCCCTGGAAAAACCAGGAACAGTGCCGGCGTAGGTGGCAAGTTCGACCGTCTCGGACGATGCGGTGGAAGGCTGGACCCAGAGAACGGCCGCAAACAGGAAAGTCGCGGGGGCTATCCAGCCAGTTCGCCGATCCATCCAACTGTCTCCGCGGTCGCGTCCCCCGGAACGCGGGCCTGTTTCACTCAACGCAGGCGGGGCAGCTTGTCGAAGACATCGACCGCAGCGGCCTTGATATCGGGCTGACGTCCGACCGAGACCTCGTCGACCAGCAGCCGCCATGCGTTCTTGAAGATGATCGGCGAAACCGATTCGATTTTGTCGACCTCGCCGATCTCCCACGCCTTGCGTCCAACCTTCATCGCTTCGGCGATGATCGTCTCGCGATCGCCGGAGGACGGCGACTTGACCACTACGGACGACAACACCCTGTAGGAATCGACGAATGGACGCATGATGCTGACGTACCAGTTCATCTCGTCGATCATCTCGTAGGTGATCCTGAGGCGATTCCCGTCACGGACCAGAAGGCCCTGTTCAACCAGGCGATCGACCGTCATCGTCCTCGTTCCGACCATCGAAACCCACTTGTCGTAAACAAACTCGAACCTGAATATCTGAAGGAACTCCATCGAACGACGATGGAGATCCGCCTCTTCCAGATAACCGCGCTCCGAGAGCGACGACGCCGCTGTCGCGACCACCGCCTCGGGGAAAAAGAAATGGATGATGGCATTCTTGTAGTACTCGAGCCACACGCGGTTCTTCTCGACGATCGAGATCACCGACTCGAAGCCCTCCCCGCTGATCCTGACGGCCTTCTCGCGCACATACAGACCGAGCACTTCCTCGACCAGGGCATCCATCGCCGTTATCCTGCGCGCATCGCGTTCGTCCGGCGTTGGTCTTTCGAACTCCCCTGTCTCGCGCCAGTCCAGGAACACGTTTTTCCAGGCGCCGGTCGTGCGCCCGCCATCGAACGGGGTGATGGCCGCGCGCAACCTCTCTGACAGAAGGCCTCCCCTTGCAGAGATCCTTGACGCCACCTGGGCCACCTGCTCCACCAGCGCGTGACGGGGCATGCCGCGGCCGCAACTGGTCATCAGCACGAAAGCCACCAGGTTCTGGGGGGTCACCACAAGCCCGGCGTTGATGTCCGACATCAACATGTAGGCCAGGCGCCTGATCAGGATCTGTGGAACTGTCTGGCGGTCCTGAAGGGGGATCGCCACCTCGTGCCTGTCCAGGTATGTCCGGATGCTGACAGGTTCGCCGAACTGCATGTACATCTTGCCGAACCTGGAACCGAGGTCGCGCGCACGTTTGAGAATGTGCGCGAGCGAAACCCGCTGAACACCCTTGTCGTGCCCCATGCGCTCGCGGTCAAACGTCGTTCCTTCGACGATCCGCTCGTAGGTCACTGAACATGGCACCAGCCAGGCGTCCGGCGCCGCACCGGAGGCGACCGCCGACACCACCATCGACAGGATTTCACTCTGGGGGATCTGCAGTTTGCCGGAGCGGGTGCGACTGCCCTCAAGGAAGAATTCGAGCCAGTATCCTTCCTTTATCAGCTTGCGCACGTACTGCCGCAGAGTCCTTTCGTACATCGGATTGTCGCCGATTCTGGGGCGTACGAAGAACGCGCCGCTGCGCCTGATGAATGGCTTGACCAGGTTCAGTTTCCGCTGTTCCCGGACCGCCACGTGCGGCGGGATGAGTCCATTCGTATAAAACACAAACGAATAGATGAAATAGTCGAAGATGCTGCGGCGTGAAGGAACGAGAACGACCGGCGCCGACCTGCCGACCTCCCTGATCTTCGCCAGGCCCGATGGATCGACCGAGATGCCGGTGAATCTGCGCTGAAAAATGAGCCCGAGCACAAGCCCGAACGCCTCGAGCCAGCCGAGGCTGAAGTCGGCGGCCATCTTCTTGAGCCACACGCGGGATTTTCTGACCGACGCTTCCCTTCCGAATCCCGACAGGGCGCCGGTTTCAGCGATGGAATCGACGAAATCCCTGTTGCGCAGGATCTCGTCCACCATGACGCGCCTGCCCTTCAGAACCGGGCCGCGAATCGCCCTGGACTCGCGCAGGTACTCCTCGGAGATGGCGAACTTCAGTCTGGCGGCGACCGCATCCGGGTTGGACGCATCCTCGCCCGACATGAATTCGGTGATGTTGATCGGCTTGCCGACCTGGGCCCGCGCGCGCCTGAAGTTCAAGATGAACGATACGACCTTCCTGATGGCGCCTGGCGCTTGCGGGTCGCCGAAAACGAAATCGAGTATCTTGCGCCGGTAGGACTCCGGTTGCTGCTCCCAGACCAGCAGCAGCGGGATCAGCATGATCGGCCTTGCCAGACGGGATTGAATCTCGGCCAGATCGCGCAGATAGGTGATCCGGTATTCCGCGCCCCACTGCGTCAACGCCCTGGGACGTTTCAGGAACACGAGCGCGGGACGGCCCGACCTGAGGGTCGACTCCATCATCTCGATGTCCGGCAGACGGCGCGTGCGACCGCGGCGGATGGCAGCCCAGACCCGCCGGAAGAATCTGCCGACCGGCTGGAACAGGATCATCGAGATCTCGTTGGCGAAGAACACCAGAGGAAGTCCGAAACGGACAAAAGCGTAGTTGAAGTAGAGGTAATCCAGCCTGCTGTGCGCGTTAATCACATAGACCGGGGTGCCGGTCTCGCACGCCTCGCGGATGGCCTTGACACCTGACTCGTCGAAGCTGACCGGCGCGAAGAAGGCCCTCTGGAACCACCTGGTCAGACGGCCGTGCCGCCTGACCATCGCGGAGTCCGAACTGATGCGGCGGCCCGTTACCGGGTCGACCACGTGGAACTCATCGCCCCTGTCGATATTCGAGCCCGAATTCATCCGCCACCATGCCGCAGGAACACGAAAGGAATCAGATTATACACCAAACCGGGTATGATCAAGCGCCATGGGCTGGACCAGACAGGAAATCCAGGGATTCACGACGGACATCCCGCCAAGGCCCGGGGTCTATGTAATGCGTGACCGGCGCGGCCGCGTTGTGTACGTAGGCAAGGCCGTGAACCTGCATTCCCGTGTGAGCCAGTACTTCCGCGAGTCGGGAGATCCGAGACCCTTCGTCAAACTCCTCAAGGGCGTTCTGGGCAGGATCGAGACGATCGTCACCGCAAACGAACGCGAGGCGCTGATCCTCGAAAACGAGCAGATCAAGAAGCATAAGCCGCCGTTCAACGTGCTCCTGAAGGATGACAAGGCGTACCTGTACCTGAAGGTCGCAACCGACACCGACTTTCCCAGGGTCGAATTGTCCCGCAGGCGAACCGACGACGGGGCGCAGTACTTCGGACCATCCCACTCGGCGGCATCGATCAGGGAAACCCTGTCGCTGGTGAACCGGAATTTTGGGCTTCGCACATGCAGGGATCAGCAGTTCAGAAGCAGGCGCAGGCCATGTCTGGAATGGCAGATGAAGCGATGCGCCGGTCCCTGCTGCAACATGGTGACTCGCGAGCAGTACCGGGAAAGGGTGGATGCCGCCCTTGTGTTCCTGAAAGGTCACTATCAGGAATTCACGAAGAGGCTGACGGCATCGATGAAGGCCGCGGCCGAGGCCGAGAATTTCGAGGAGGCCGCAAGGCTCAGGGACCAGATGCGCGCGGTCGATGCGGCTCTCGCGCGTCAGGCCGTGGTGCTGCCCGGAACCGCGGACGTCGACGCGATCGGTTTCGCCCGCGATGGAGATGTCGCCGTTTTTCAGGTGCTGCGATTCGAATCGGGAGTATTGAAGGACTGCCTCGGACTGGTTCTTGAAAACGTGGTGGCGCCCGAGGACGACCTGGTCGAAAGCGTCCTGGCCCAGCACTACTCACGATCACCGGTTCCCGCATCGATCCTGGTTCCGGACGGGATGGCGCCGGCCTCGGGCGAGCAGTCGGCCCTCACGGAACTCCTGTCCACGCGCTCAGGCAAGCAGGTGCGGATAAGGACTCCACGACGCGGGCCTGAAGCCGACGCTCTAAGGCTGGCCATCGAAAACGCGGTCGAGACTTTGAAAAAGGCGCTTCAGGGCGCCGGTTCCAGGACCAGGGCTCTTGAATCGATTCGTGCAATGCTCGGACTGGACACGCCCCTGCACAGGATCGAAGGCTTCGACATGAGCCAGTTTCAGGGAAGCGAACCTGTCGGTTCCATGGTCGTGATGACGGCAGGCCGGCTCGACCGGCATGCATACCGGACCTATTCGGTGAAATGGGTCGAAAGTCGCGGCGACACCGGTTTCATGAGGGAGGTTCTTACCAGAAGGCTCTCACGGCTGGACGAGGAGCAACCGGGACCGGACCTTATCATGCTCGACGGCGGCGCGTCGCAGGTGGCGACCGCATGCGCCATCCTGAACGAACTCGGTCTGGAGATACCGGTGGTCGGGATCGCCAAGTCACGCGTGCTTGATCGGCTTCCAGGCCAGGCGACCCACTCCCCCGAAAGACTGTTCGTTCCCGAATCGAACCGTCTGCCGGTTGCCGCCGGAACGGATCCGGCAACCGACGGAAACGGTTTCTTCGGCGAGGCTCCGCACGACGAAACGCACGGAATCAGGATGATCGTGCCCGATCAGAACGACCCCGGGCTGCACCTCCTGATGAGGCTTCGTGACGAGGCCCACCGTTTCGCGATTCAATACCATCGGAAGCTGCGGGACAAAAAGGGGCTCGGTTCCGCGCTGGACGGCATTGACGGGCTGGGCAAAGCCAGAAGGACGGCGCTTCTGAGACACTTCAGAACGGTCGCCGCCATACGTGCCGCGACCCTGGAAGAACTGAACTTGGTTCCCGGTCTCCCGGCGAACGTCGCCCAAAGAGTTTTCGAGAGGATGCATGAGGAATTCTGATATTGAATCCGACGTCCGGACCGACGCCACCGTGCCCGACAACGCCGCGTTGGAACGATTCGACGCCCTTCGACGGCTCCTGGCCCCGCTTGGCCGGGTCGCGGTCGCGCTTTCAGGCGGAGTGGACTCGTCATTTCTGTGTGCGACATGCGCCACGGTTCCCGGGCTGAGTGTGGCGGCCTTCACCACCGACCCGGACCTGATGCCGACCGGGGATGTCGAACGGGCCTCCGCCCTGGCCAGAACCCTGGGGATTCACCACGAGGTCATCGACACGCTGCCTTTCGCCGACCCGGTCTTCGTGTCGAACCCGATCGACCGCTGTTTCTTCTGCAGGGAAAGAACATTCAAGGCGATCATTGAACGCGCTGCCGAACTCGGTTTCGATCGGGTCGTGGATGGAACGGTCGTGGACGATGCGTCGGACTACCGACCGGGCCGGCTGGCCGCGCGCAAGCTGGGAGTGATGACTCCTCTTGCGGACTCCGGCCTGACCAAGGCGGATCTGCGGTCTCTGTCGGGCATGGTTCCGGGAATCACCGACGCGGAACGGCCTTCCGGCCCATGTCTTGCCAGCAGGTTCAGACCCGGATCTCCCATCACCGCCCGGGGCGTCTCGCAGGTCCGGCTTGTTGAGGACGCGGCCGCCGCGGTCGGGATTCGCAACGTCAGGGCCAGGCATTTCGACGAGCTCGTCAAGCTCGAGTTGGGACTTGAAGACATGCCCACCGTGGTTGGCGACGTCAGGGAGGCTCTGATCCTGGCGGCACGAAAGGCGGGTTTCAACACGGTCGCCATCGACCTTGAACCGTACCGGACCGGCAGGATGAACGAACTCGTCGGGGAGAAATGATGAAGGCATCGGAACTGCCGCGTCATCTGAAGCGATCCGAGGTCCAGTGGACGCTTGTTCCCATCCTGGCGGCCATCGGCCTTTCCTTCGTTCCCGGTTTCAATGTCCTGTCCTTCTACTTCTGTCTGCCGATGGCACTGCTGCTGGCCATGGCCGCGGGCTCTGTGGTCATAACCGCAACCACCGAAGCGCGACGCCGGGGAGGGTCCACCGGCGCGGGAATGCTTCGCGGCATGATCCACGCGGTGCTGCTGCCGCTCGGCCCCCTGACGGTGATCTCTTTCGCCCATTTCCTCAACGGCCCGTGCGACTACCTCTTCGGGCTGGGCCACTACGTGGCGGGCCCATGGGCATCGGCCGTCACGGGTGGCGCCACGGCGGCCGCGTGTTCCCTGGCGCTGAGGCGTGAACGCAACGCGTCGGCGGCCTTCATGGTCATATTCGTGCTTTCATTCGTGCCCAACGCGTTGACCCTGTACCTGGATCCGTCGGTACGCTTCTTCAATCCGTTTCTGGGCCTCTATCCGGGACCAATCTATGACGAACTGATCGAGGTCGCCCCGGACTACATCGCGTTCAGGCTCTGGTGCCTGGCCGCCGCGGCGGCCGTTATCCAGGTCGTCATCACGGTGCGGGACATGATTGATCGCGGACTGGGGCCGCGCGGAATCAGACCGATCGACGCGATCGCGGCCCTGCTGCTGCTGGCGGCTTCCGGAATTCTCTGGAACGGTTCAGGCCGGTTCGATTTCACCACTGGGCGAAAGTCCATTAAAGCGGAGCTGTCTGTCACCAGAACCAGCTCCTGGTGCGTCATACACGCCGATGCGCGATTCAACGACAGACAGGCCGAACTGGACCGCCTGATGGACGACTGCGGATTCAGACACCGCCAGATGGCGGACTTCTTCGGGGTCGACTCCACGGTTCCGATCGAAGTCTTCCTGTACCGGGACGCCGACCAGAAGGGACGGTTGATCGGGGCCAGATGGGTCGAGATAAGCAAACCCTGGCTGAACGAGGTTCACGTCACGGACGTGAAGCCGGGAGACATGATCCTCGCTCACGAGATCGCTCACGTGGCGGCCGGGCGTCTGGCCGGAAACTGGCTTGCGATGCCATTGACCGCGGGACTCCTTCCGGACATGGGACGGGTGGAGGGACTGGCGGTGGCGGCCGCGTTTGCCGACGAGGGCCCGTCCCCGCACGAATGGGCCGCCGGAATGCTTGCCGCCGACATCGACCCGGATGTCGAGTCGCTGTTCTCACCACTTTCGTTCATTACCGGTGGGGCCGCCGCCTCCTACAACACGGCCGGCTCGTTCCTGCGCTTCATACGCGACGAGAAAGGCTCCGAAGCCATCAGAAGGATCGCGGCGGGGAATTCTTTCACCGAGGCGGCGGGCGCGGATCTGGAAACGCTTGTCGATGAATGGCTGGGATACCTCGAGGCCAACTACTCCACGGCCGGCCGGGAAGCGCTGAAGGCCAGGGCGGCCGCGCGTTTCAGCGATCCCGGGGTACTGAACCGCAGGTGTCCTCTGGACGTGTCCAGAAAGCTGCGCGACGCGATCGTCGCTCTGGACGGACTTGACGGGGCGGCGGCGGCCAGATACCTGTACGAGGCATCCTGCATCGACCCGGGCGACCGCGAACTGGCGATACTGGCGCTGCGCGCCGCAATCCTGGCCGGAACCGCGGACGAATCCAGTGTGATCGATCTGGTGCACGACCTGCTCGAATCACGGTCCGGCCCTCCCGGGACTGGCGAGCTGGCCGCTGCGGCCGACCTTCTGGCCTTGAAGTCGCTCAGCGCCCCGAACGCTCCGGGTTCATCAGCCATGCGGGACCGGGCGGCCACGCTGCAGTTGAAACTTCTGGGACGGCTGAGCGACGGCGATTCCAGAAGAGCGACATGCATCAGGGTGCTTGCGCTTCAAGCGCCTTCCGAGGTCGGGCTTGCGGTATTCGAGACCCTCGCCGACCCACGCCCGTTTGGCGAAAGGGACGTGTCGCGCCTGGCCGACCTGGCAAAGCGCATGCCCGACGTCGCGGTAATCCAGTATTTCTGCGCTCGCGCCGCCATGCTGAACGGATCGTGGGATCAGGCGTTGACCTGCCTGGACCGCTTCGCGGCAAATCATCCGTCCGATGCATGCACCAGCGAACTCGCCTCGGCGTCGGTCAGGATGACCGCTGTCGCGACATTCTGGACCGGGGACCTTGCCCGCGCGGCCGAGGCCCTCGATGGCGCGATTTCCATTGCCGGATTCGAAGGCGACCGACTCAGGCTTGAAGAGTATCGAGAAAGGATCGCGGACGCAGCACGCCACCCGCGATGACACTGCTCCAAATCAAGAATATCGCGATGGAATCGGATCAGCTCCTGCGGCGCCTGTCCAGGATGCCATGCACGATCATCCCGACCTGAGCCGCGGCGTAGATGCCCACGGGAATCCACAGCGTGGCCACGTCCGGACGCATCCTTAAAGAACCAAGCACCACCGGCCGCCCCGGAATCTGATCAATCAGAATGTAGATCCAGAATCCGGTCAGAAGGACATTGACGATCGCCGATCTGGTCGCGGCTGCGTATTTCCGGACGCCGAGCGCGCGAAACCGCATCGAGAACACGCCCCAGAGCAGCAATCCCATCGCCAGATACATGTACGGGTATGGAAACGATTCCGAAAACACTATCGCGGTCAGGATGGCCGTTGCGCCGAGGTGGAGCGCAAGCAGAATGGCGACACTGCCCTGACGGAAAAGGCCGATCAGCCTGCCAAAACGACTGGCGTCCTGTCTGACCCTGTCCCGGATCGCGTGACCCGTGTCATCGACCGCGTCGCTGATCTCCTCGAACATCCCGGTCAGATCGGGCTGTTCGACCAGGGGCGCTTCTTCCTGTCGACCCTCGTGATCCTTCATCGGTCTTTTGTACCCCCGACAGTCTCAATCACACGTCCCGGTGACCTTCACGTCATCGACGAAGACACCGTAGCTGTCGACATAAACCTTGGAAATCGAATCGTATTCAAAGACGAGCTGGATGTTCTGCGAAGCCCACCGGCTCAGGGAGATCGTGCCGGTCGAGGGTATGGTCACGAACACCGTGTTCTCCCGGTTCGTTCCGGTTACGAACGGAGTCTGGCTGGCGGTCGAGAACACCTCGGTCAAAGTGCCCGTCCCGGACTTGACCAGCACCCGGAATACATCCTTGCCGCGATCGATGTCGTCGGTCCACTTCCACAGGCGGAAGCTGAGACCGGGATTGTTGGTTGTCATCAGCGCGATGGAGGGAGACACCGCGCGGGCGCCGGCCCTGAGATCGTCGACACGCGACGAGCATGTCGCCGGATCCAGGAAACCGATTGAATTCTGAACGTTGCACGCCGGCCCGACCTGGGCCCACGTCAGATCGGCCCACCCGGTCGCGTCGGTCATGTAGTCTGACGGTTTCTGGAATTCCCAGCCGTCGACGCTGGCGAAATCAGCCGAAAACACCGTCGTGTCGCAGCAGCCCGTTTCGTTCTTCAGGATACATGCGCCGGTCGGATTGGATCCATTGTTGCACATCAGACATCCACGATTGTGGGGACATTCCAGATCGGACGTGCAGCACCCCGGGATCCACTCCCGCTGGCACTTGTTGCCGCTGCACGACGAGGACTCGCAGTCGTATTCCTGGCAATCAGCCGCTTCCATGCAGCAGTCGGGGATCCAGCGATACGCGCACTCCTTTCCCAATCCGCCTTCAGGCACCTCGCAGACGCCCTCAAGGCAGGTGGTCTCGCCGTCAGTGCATTCCGAATCGTCGTCACAACAGATTGTCTCGTAGTCGCAGCGTCCATGCTGTCCTTCATAGAGGACGCAGTGGTCACGCGTGCAGGAGTCGCTGTCGCTGCAGTCGCGATCCTCGCCGCAGCACACGCCGGCCTTCTTCTCCCAGATGTGATTGCACAGCAGATTGATCTGGCAGACGTCCCTGGTGCACGGGTCGCTGTCAACACAGTCGGCGTCCGATCGGCAGCAGTTTGAGATCGGCGGCTTTATCACGCAGCGTTTCATCATGCTGCACGAGTCGTCCTTCGTACACGGATCGCCGTCGTCGCAGTCTGCGTCGATCTCGCAGCAACCCGGAATCTTGACGTTCCGGCACTTGCCTTCGCTGCACGAGTCCTCGGTGCAATCGTCGCCGTCATCGCAGTCCATGGGCACGTTCGAGCACCAGCCGCGGTTGCAGCGATCGGTGGTGCAGGGCTGACCGTCATCGCACTGGGATGAACTGACGCATTCGGTTCCAACGGAAGTGTCCGTACCGGGCAGGTCGCTCGACTGGACCGGCCCGCCGCAGGACACACATGACAATATCAATCCTGAAAGCATAACGGCGGGAGCGAAACGCCGTGGAGCCATGGTCCACCTCCGAAGCGGGGCTTTTCCAATATCATTGCCGATGTAATAATACCATCTTCATGCTTCCAGACCGACCTGAACATGAATGAGTCGACTACATTGCCCGGGACGGCCTGATCAACGGATTACGGGGATACACAACCATGATCGTTACACATTTCCGGATTACGGAAAGGGTCGGCGAGGCTGGCGACGGGCTGATCGCCCGGATCAACGAGGCTGGGAGGGTCGGGCGGGCGCTTATCGACTTTCAAGGCGGCATACCCGAGGACGACCGGGAGTTGATAAACTGGCTGCGGGCGCTTTGTCGCGACGTCATCGTGACGGTTCGGGCCGACATAACGACGCCAGACCCGGTCGAACGCCTGCTGAGGGCCGGCGTCTCCACCGTCGTGGTCGAGGACTCCACGCTTCCCGAGGCGCTGTCCAGGATGCCGCGCGATCGAACCGTTCTGGCGCTCGATCCGCTGCAGTACCCGGCCGACGAGGACCTCGAGGTGACGACAAGGCGCATCATCGACCGGATGAACCTGCTGTCGCCATGGGTACACGGCTTCATGATCGAGCCACTCTGGACCGGGGATCAAATCGATCTGATTCCCATGGGCACGGTAAGGGCGATCAGACAGGCTGCCGGGGTTCTCTGGGCGCGACACCCGAACCTGACCGCGGACGACGCTCCGGTGTTCGATGAACTCGGTATCGACGCCATCGTCGACGGCCCCGACCTGAATCTGTATGCGGAATCGTTCGTCAGGCTGCTTCATTTCACGCGTGGCGTGGTTCCGACGGTCGTTACCGACACGTTCGGACAGGTTCTGCGGGTCGCGTGGTCGTCTCCCGAGACCGTGTTTCAGACGATAAGGGACGGATCCGCATACTTCTGCGACCAGTCCGGCGTGCCCGACCGGCGCAGGACCGGCACCGGCAGGCTGATCCGCGCGACCCCCGACGAGCCGCGTTCATCGCTGCTGTACGTTGTCGTACCGGAAAAGAACATGGCGGCGCCTTATTCCGACTTCACCGCACGCGGCATCGAATTCGGCCTTCCACGCCTGTTCGAGATCATCAGGGGCCTGAAGGAACGTCCACGACCCGGCTCCTACACGTCATTCCTGTTCGAACGCGAGGACCGCATCCCAAGGAAGTTGAACGAGGAAGTACGCGAACTGCTCGAGGCGAACACACGCGATGAAATCGCCTGGGAGGCAGCGGACGTGCTTTTCTTCCTGTTCGCATACCTGGCCGGCAGCGAGGTTCCGCTGGACGACGTCGTATCCGAACTTCTAGGCAGGAAACAATAGGAAATCAGTCCGTTATCGGCAGCGGCGTTCCGTCGACGGTCGAACCGACACCGAAAATGGCGGCCACGGTAGCGCCGACGTCGGCGAAAGTGGGTCTGGTACCCAGGTTTCGTCCGGCGCCCGGTTCTATTCCGGCGTGCCACGCGACGAGTGGCACATATTCGCGGGTGTGATCGGTCGACCAGGACGCCGTCGGATCGCATCCGTGGTCGGCGGTGACAATGAGCAGCCCGTCCCTGCCGAGCAGTTCTATGTACCGGGGGATCCAGCGGTCGACTTCCTGAAGGGCCATGGCGTATCCCGGCGCGTTGCGCCGATGCCCGTACACCATGTCGAAATCGACAAGATTGGTGAAGACCAGACCGCGCTCAAGCTTTTCCAGCTCGCGGGCGCTTTGTTCCAGACCGTCCGTGTTTCCTTCCGTATGGACGGAGCGTGCCACCCCGCGTCCCGCGAAGATGTCATGGATCTTGCCGACTCCGACCACGGGAACACCGGCGGCGGTGAGCATGTCGAGCACGGTCGGTCCAGGCGGAACCATCGAGAAGTCGCGCCGGTTGTAGGTTCTGCTGTAGGCGCCCGGACTGCCGACGAACGGTCTGGCGATGACACGCGCCACGCTGTACTCGTCGAGCATCTCGCGGGCGACCTGGCATGCGTCGTACAGGCGTTGAAGCCCGAAAGTCTCTTCGTGGGCCGCGACCTGGAATACCGAATCGGCTGACGTGTAGACGATCAGGCTGCCTGTCCGCTGATGTTCGGGACCGAGTTCCTCGATGATTGCGGTGCCACTTGCCGCGTAGTTGCCGATCGTGCGCTCACCGCTGCGGCGTTCAAATTCCCTTATGAAATCAGCGGGAAAACCATGTTCGGTGAACGTTCTGAAAGGTTCCTTCATCGCAAGCCCGGCCATCTCCCAGTGTCCGGTCGTGGTGTCTTTTCCGGGGGATTTTTCCGCAAGACGCGCGTGGTGCCCGTCCGGCCCCGGGGACGCCGGAACGCCAGGCGCCGAGGTCAGCCGTCCGAGACCAAGCCGCGCAAGATTTGGAAGGGAAAATTCAGGAACGGACATGGCGGCGTGAAGCAACGTGTCCGCGCCGACGTCGCCGTAGGCAGCCGCATCGGGCATCGCACCGATACCGACGCTGTCGAGCACCAACCAGAACACCTTACTGAAATGCAGGGTTGTCAGACTGTTCATGCTCAATATAATCGTTCCATGTTCAAAAGGGGTCAAGCGACGAGGGTCGCGGCTCCATTCCAGCCGAAGGAGGCATCCATGAAAGGTTCGGGGAAGATTGGATTTCGTTCTGGGAGTATGTTTCTGGCGATGGTCCTGCTGGTGACGGTCGCGGCGTGCGGTCAGAAGTCCGCGCAGAAGGCGGAACAGGCAAAACCGCAGGCGGCGGCGCCCGCTGCACAGCCGGCACCCGAACCGGAAAAGAAGGCGCCGGAACCTGTCTGGCCGAACCCCGTTCCGGAAGGCTGGGTGGTCGTGAACGACTACGAGACGCCCGCGGACCTCAGCGAACCCGCCATCGATCCGAAGACGAAGAAGCCGATTCCGAAGGAAAACAAACCGACCAACCTTCTGGGCGGCGAGTGGGGTTCCATCGGCTTTAACGACGGCAAGTGCGCCCTGGCGCAGGTGAAGGACGGCGAAAACACCGTTCTGCAGGTCACGTACGCGATGCCGGCCGAGACCTCCGAATGCGGCACCTTCGAGTACTTCATGCCCACCATCGAAAAGAAGGTCGGCAAGAAGTTGGTCAAGAACTACCCGCAGTTCTACGACCTCAGGCCGTTCGACAAGATCACCGCCATGGTGAAGTCCGGCGACGACAAGACCCACTACCTGAAGCTCCACGTCACCGAACTGGATCCTTACGGCAGTCAGCTCCAGGGCTACGTCAGTCCTACCGAGATGATCATCGCGGGGCCGGAATGGAAGCGCGTCGAGTTCAAACTGGACAAGACCCTGCATGAGTTCTTCGACCGGTCGCACGGCAAACTGACCGGGTTCAGGATCCGTTTTCAGGAACAGCCGAACCGGAACGATGCCGGCGTAGTGCTGTTCGACAACATCACGTTTATCAAGAAGGGCGGCAACTGACGCCCCGCACAGCTCTCTCAATCATACCCACAAAAGGGGAATCCATATGAAACGCGCCGTAATCAGTGTTTCGGACAAAACGGGTGTTGAGGAATTTGCCAGGGGACTCGTGGATCTCGGCTTTCAGATCATCTCCACGGGCGGAACGGCGAAGTCGCTGCGCGAAGCAGGTCTTCAGGTCACGGACGTTTCAGAGGTCACCGGCTTCCCCGAGTGTCTCGAAGGTCGCGTCAAGACGCTCCATCCAAACGTGATGGCCGGTATCCTGGCCAGGAACACACCTGAACACGTCAAGACGATCTCCGAACTGGGGATCGACATGATCGACCTGGTGGCCGTGAACCTGTACCCCTTCCAGCAGACCATCGCGCGGGCCGGTGTAACCGAGGCCGAGGCAATCGAAAAGATCGACATCGGCGGTCCTTCCATGATCCGCGCCGCGGCCAAGAACTCGGATCGCGTGACGGTGCTTGTCGACCCGGCCGACTACGGCCCCGTCCTTGAGGAACTGCGGGCAACAGGCGCCACTTCCGACGCGACGCGGCGACGTCTGATGGTGAAGGTTTTCGCCATGACGGCCGCTTACGACATGGCTGTCGCCTCGCACTTCGGCGCCGTGGAAGGCGCGCTGCCGGACGTTGCTTTCGCGGGTGGCGTCAAGTACGCCCAGCTCAGGTACGGCGAGAACGGTCACCAGCGCGCGGCCGTGTATGTCCCGGCCGGGACGGTCCCGAAGGGGATGATCGGCGCGCGCCAGCTTCAGGGCAAGGAGTTGTCCTACAACAACTACGTGGACATGGAGGCCGCCTGGGCCCTGGTTCGCGAGTTCGATGATCGACCCGCTGTCAGCATAATAAAGCACACCAACCCGGCCGGTTTCGCCTGGGATCCCGACCATCTGCGCGATGCATACGAAAAGGCCCTCGCCACCGATCCCGTATCGGCATTCGGCGGCATCGTCGCCTTGAACCGCGAGGTCGACGAGGCCCTTGCCGAGCGCCTGAACGAACACTTCTATGAAGTCATCATCTGCCCGACGCTGACCGAAGGGGCGCGTCAGTTCTTCGCGAAGAAGAAGAACCTGCGGGTCATGGAGATGGGCGACGACTTCTTCCAGCCGATGCCAACCCTGGTGTTCAAACAGGTTAGCGGCGGCATGCTCGTGCAGGACAACGATCCACCCGCGGACGAGGTAAAGGGCGCCAGGGTCGTGACGAAGCGCGCGCCCACAAAGGAAGAATGGGACGCGCTCGAGTGCGCGTGGAAGGTCGCCAAGCACGTCAAATCGAACGCGATCGTCTTCTGCTTCAACGACCGGACCGGCGCGGTCGGAGCCGGCCAGATGAGCCGGGTCGACTCCGCGAGGCTCGCGGTCATGAAGGCTGTTGATCGCAAGATCGACATCAGGGGCACAGTTGTCGGGTCCGACGCGTTCTTCCCGTTTGCCGATGGCGTCGAGGAAATCGCCGCCGCCGGCGCCACCGCCATAGCCCAGCCCGGCGGATCGATCCGCGACCAGGAGGTCATCGACGCGGCCGACCGTCTCGGACTGGCAATGGTGTTCACCGGAACCAGACACTTCAGGCACTGACAGGCGCCGCATCGCGGCCATGGCGGAGACATCGATGAAGATTCTCGTTGTTGGAAACGGCGGCCGCGAGCACGCAATGGCTGCGAAGCTGGCGGCGACTCCCGACGCCAGGGTGTTCATCACGCTCGGCAACGGCGGAACAGGGGCTGTTGCCGAGTCGGTGCCGATCAAACCATCGGAAATCGGCGGGATCGTGGACTTCGCAACCGGAAACGGCATTGACCTGGTCGCTGTCGGACCCGAGGTTCCGCTGGCCGCCGGTCTGGCCGACCGGCTGAACGAAGCCGGCGTGACGGTGTTCGGACCTTGCGCGGCCGGTGCAATGATCGAGGCCTCGAAGGCGTTCGCCCACGAGGTGATGGAAGCGGCGGGGGTGCCTGCCGCCTTCACTCGGACGTTCGACGACCCTGATCAGGCGCTGGCGTACCTCGCGGACTGTCCGATTCCGATCGTGATCAAGGCCGACGGCCTGGCGGCCGGCAAGGGCGTGGTGATCGCCCAGACCCGTGACCAGGCGATCGACGCCGCGAAAGAAATCATGCTGGACCGAACCCTTGGCGACGCCGGCCGCAGACTGGTCGTTGAGGAATTTCTGGTCGGCGAGGAAGCCTCGTTCATGGTCGTTACTGACGGCAGGACGATTCGTCCGCTCGCGTCGGCGCGCGACCACAAAAGGATCTTCGACGGCGATCGCGGCCCGAACACGGGTGGGATGGGAGCGTTTTCGCCAACACCTCTTGTTTCAGATGACAACAGCGAATTTCTGATCGCCAGGGTGATTCGGCCCGTGATCGACGAACTCGCGCGGCGCGGAGTCACCTATCGTGGAGTGCTGTACGCCGGTCTGATGATCACACCGGATGGCGTCAAGGTTCTGGAATTCAACTGCCGTTTCGGCGACCCGGAAACCCAGCCGGTTCTAACCCGTTTCAAGGGTGACCTGGCAGAGGTGATGGCCGCCGCGGCCACCGGTCGTCTGGATCAGGTGACCTTCGATTTCGACCCGCGCCCTGCCGTCTGTGTCGTCATGGCCGCTCCGGGCTATCCGGGCGCGGTCCGGACGGGACAGCCGATCTCCGGCCTGACCGACGCCGGGTCCGTGCCGGACGTTACGGTCTATCACGCTGGAACCAGGCTCGATCCGGATGGCCGGGTGGTGGTGTCGGGCGGACGGGTTCTGGGCGTGACGGCTCTCGGGAAAACCTGTGAGGACGCCAGGCGGCTGGCCTACGATGCGGTGAACAGGATCTCGTTCGACGGGATGCAGTTCAGACGTGACATCGCTGTTTCCAAAAACTGATCCGCAACCATAACAACAAGTATTTGCACAACAAAGCACTGTTCTCGACCGGGTGGATTTGCAGGGTGCCTCCCAAGGACATATACTGAGACCTGGGTGCCCTGCTGAATGCGTCGGGGGCAATCATTTTCATGGTTGATTCCCTTGGCATTGAAATCCGGGCGTTGCCTCTGGCCGCGGTGTGCAAGCCGGCCCTTTACGGGCGGGAAGCCTGATGCGGTTACCGCGACCACCCACCTGTTTACGATGGGTTTCAATTCGTTGTCTCCGATCGGTTCAGGCGGGGCACCCACCACACTCTTCCTCGTTCGATTCCGCTTCATGCTATCCTTGGTTTTCGAGACGTGATCCTGTCACGAACATTCGTGGCGCAAGGCCGGAGGGGGGGCGTGGAACTGCGCGAGTACCAGATGATGGCCGCGGCCGAGGATGTTCATCCCTGGTTCATATCCACCCGTGGCATCATCTCGGATTGTTTTCACGAGGTCGGCATCACCCCGGACAACCGTGTTCTCGACGTCGGATGCGCGACTGGCGGGACCATGAAAACGCTGTCGGGAATGGCCCGATTCACCGGTCTTGACTCCAGCCCGGTGGCGGCCGGACTCGCCCGCGAACTCTCAGGCGCCGAAGTCGTCATGGCGGACGCGACCGCAATGCCTTTTGACGACGCATCCTTCGACGGCGTGGTCGCCTGTCATATCCTGGAACACATCCTCGACCACGACGCGGCGGTGGCCGAGATTCGCCGCGTGCTCAAGCCTGGAGGGCCGCTGATAGCCCTGGTGCCGTGCCATCAGTTCATGTTCAACCGCCACGACCTCGCGCTCCACCACGTCAGAAGGTATTCGCGACGCGGCTTCATCGATCTGCTGACAAGAAACGGCTTCTCGCCGGTGCGGGTGGCCTGGACCAATTCGATCGTTTTTCCGGCGACGGCCATGCTCAGGATGGTCTCGCGGCTGTCCCCCTCCGGATCGTCTGTCCGTGTCGGCAGCGACACCACGCACGGACTCGGCCCCTTTCTTCCCTTCATGAATCTGGTAACCGGTGTTGAACGCAGGCTGACGCGAAGCGTTCCGCTTCCGTTTGGCGTCGGACTGCTCATCCTCGCGCATTGATACAGCGCCGCGCCTGAATTATGCTTGTTCCATCAATTCCTGTGCCGATGGAACGGAGGACGGCCGATGAAAGACGAGAAACGAAGGCTCACCCGTTACCAGACCCGTGTATTCTGTGTCTTCAAGAACGACCTGAACCTTGATGAAACAGAAGTCCTGATGCTGAACATGAACAGCGGCGGAGCCTATGTAAAAACCGACAATCCTGCGCCCCCGGGCACTCCGATCACCCTTCGGATTTACCTGGAGCCTGACGCCGAGCCTATGTCGGTCGGAGCCGAGGTGGTCTGGTGGAAGGCCGTCGGAACTGGCGGCGAAGCGGGGATGGGGGTCAAGTTCGAACGCGTGGACGACCGTGATCTGCAGGCAATCAAAAGCTATCTGGCCGGTCTGATCTCGGACGACCTGTTCGCCGACGACTAGCGGCCGGTTCTACTTGCCGATGCAGAACCGGGAGAAGATGCGATCCAGCACCTCCTCGGTTATCGCGGCCCCGGTGATCCCGCCGATCGCTCCAACCGCGTCGCGGATGCACGCGGCGACGATCTCCTGCGGCGCGCCGTCGCGCAGGTGACCGACGCCGGCTGCCAGCCTGTCGCGGGCCAGCGTGAGGGTCGCCACCTGTCTGTCGCCGGCGACAACCGCGCTGACTCCGGCAGCCCGGCGCAGGGAATCGACCGCGCGCGCCGCGATGAAATCCCGCAGTTGCGAGACCCCGGCACCGGTCAGTCCACTGACGACGAAAACCGGATCCACCGTGTCGGCCAGCTGGCAGCTTCGGGAACCGGGCAGGTCTGATTTTGTGATCACCAGAGCATGGTCCCTGAAGGCTCGAGGCTCGATGCCCGGCATGCCCGCACTCAATGGTTCAAGCCCGTTGAAAGGCTGTGTCGAGTCGAACACGGATAGCACCAGGTCTGCCTGGGACGCGGCCCTAATCGCCCGTCTGACGCCTTCGGCCTCGATCTCGCCGGCATCCGGCCTGATTCCGGCGGTGTCCGAAAGGATGCATGGAACCCCGGCCAGAATGACCCGTTCCGACACCACGTCCCGCGTGGTTCCGGGCGTGTCGTGCACGATTGCCACGTCACGGCCGGCCAGCGCGTTCATCAACGTCGACTTGCCCGCGTTCGGAGCGCCGGAGAGCACCACCTTGAAGCCTGAGACCGCCGTGTCCACCGCCCGGGCATCCCGGATCCAGGTATCCATCAGGGACACGCATGAAAGAAGCTCGTCCGAGAGGCCGCGAAGATCGACGTAGATCTCGTCGGACTCATCGAAATCAAGGGAAGCCTCGCATTCCGCAAGATAGTCGAGCAACCTTCCCGACAACACCTGCAGTTCACCGGACGGATGCCCCGCAAGTGCATGGAGCGCGATGTCGATGGACGACTCGTTCGTGCTTGAGGAAAGGAGCGCGACCGCCTCGGCCTGCACCAGATCGATGCGGCCCGCGGCCACGGCGCGTCTGGTAAAATCGCCGGGACCCGCGCGAACCGCGCCGAGATCGACGGCGGCCGAAACGATCGAATCAATTACCGCCGGTCCACCGTGACAGAAGATCTCCGCCGCTTCCTCGCCCGTGTATGACGAGCCGTCCGGATAGACCACGACCATCGCCTGATCCAGCACGCGCCCGGTCGCCGGGTGTCTGAGCCAACACAGACGCATGCACCTGTCGGCTGATGCCGCGGCCCCCATGCCGGCGACAATGGCGGAGCTTCCACGACCTGAAAGCCTGACCACCGCGACCGCGCATTGACCGGCTCCGGAGGCCGGAGCAACTATGACATCGTGTGAGTCGACCACCCGCGAACCCCCCGCGGCAATAACCGCGAAGCATCAGCCCGGGCGCCCCCGCGCCACCGGCCTGTGGAGAATACCAGAACATGATGGATTGATGGAGATTCGTTGAACCGGCTCAATTCTGATAGAATTGTTCGACGTGTTCACTCGCGCACAGGACATTCGCATGCATTTCAGACCGACAATACTGGTGCTGGCCCTTGCCTCCATGGTCGCGGGCTGCACGCAGTTCACTCCCGGAACCGACCAGGGTGCGGGGCCTTGCCCTGAAGGGTGCCCGGACGGGTGGATCTGCGGGGATTCAGGTTGCCAGCAAGTCGCAGACACGATCGTGACGGATACGACCCACGATGCCATCGATGTCGCCGAGGTCACGGACACGGTCGCGGATACGGACGCGGCCGGAGATTCCGGACGCGATGCTGCAGATGTCGGCGCCGACGACGGACCAGGCGACGTCGTGGATGCCATCCTGGACATCGACGATGTGGTCGACGCGTTCTCAGGACCGCCCACTGGAAAACCCTGCCTGTCGGACGAAGACTGCGACGGCGCCGAGTGCGTCCTGCTTGTCTCTGACGGAGAATCAGTAAAGAAGGTCTGCACCGGCGACTGCGGCAGCACCTGTCCGGTCGGAACCAGGTGCGTGAACTTCGCCGCTGGCGACAAGGGCGCCCTTTCGCGTTGCGAACCTTTCGTCAACGGTCTCTGCTATCCGTGCCTGACGAACGCCGACTGTCTTGTGACCGGCGCGCAGTGTCTTCAGATGCCGGGCGGAGGTCGCTTCTGCACGATACCGTGCGAGGGGATCGACAACACCTGCCCATACGGATTCGAGTGCAAGGTCATAGACGACGACACGATCCTGCCCGAATACAGGGCGCAGTGCCAGCCGGTCTCAGGCGGCTGCGACTGCGTCGTCGAACTCGCGCAACAGATACTTCCATGCAGCGTGTCGAACGATTCCGGCACATGCGTCGGCTCGATGACCTGCTACCCGGAGGTTGGATGGATGGCGTGCACGGCCGGGCTGCCTCAACCGGACGTGTGCGACCAGTTGGACAACGACTGTGACGGCAGAACGGACGAGGATTTCTCGTTAACCGACTTTGACGGACAGGTTCGCGAGGTCGGCCAGGCATGCGGAACGGGCGTGTGCGGCGGCGGCACGGTCATATGTCTCGGGGACTCCGCCACGTCGTGCAGCACTTCCTACCTGGCTACCCAGGAGAATTGCGGCATCGGCTCCGGAAACGGCCGGGACGACGACTGCGACGGCACCACCGACGAGGACTGCTCCGTGGCCGACATGGACGGTGACGGAGTAAAACCCGAGGACGGCGACTGCGACGACTTCGACGCTGCTTTCCACCCGGGCGCGCCCGAGCCATGCTGCCCGCTGTCGATAACCGATCCGGTCGAGGCCTTGAAACGGTGCGACCGCAACTGCAACGGGTCTTACACGCAGTGCTCCCCGGACGACCTGGACGGCGACGGGTACTCGAACCCGTCCGCAGTCCCGGCGATGAGGGACTGCGACGACACGAACCCGCTGGTGCACCCCGGCGCGCCGGAGATATGCGACGACGGCGTCGACAACGACTGCCTGGGTGATGGCGACCTGCACTGCTGCTATGCCGACTCCGAGCCCGGATGCGTCGGCCCGTTCGACAACGATGGCGACCACTACGTCGGAGCCATGGACTGCAACGACAGCTTCGCCGGCGTCAATCCGGGTGCCGTCGAAATCTGCGACTTCGTCGACAACGACTGCGACGGGATTACCGACAACGGGAACCCGGGCGGCTGGGTGAGCAACCCGGCCGATCCCGGCGAGGTCATCCAGGTGGCCGGCGGATCGGTCTGCGGCAACAACACGGGCGAGTGCCACTCCGGGATCTGGGTCTGCGTCCACTACGAATCGACCGTCAAGATTGAATGTGTCGGTGGCCGGGTAGCCACCGAGGAGATCTGCGACGACCTCGACAACGACTGCGACGGCGAAACGGATGAGGATTTCGCCGGGAAGGGACAACCCTGCGACGGCGACGATCTGGACCAGTGCGCCAACGGCGTCTACACCTGCAACATCTCGGGAACCGGGGTTGAGTGCGTCGAGGACTTCGAACAGGCCGACAGGGTTGATATCTGCGGCGACGGAATCGATCAGGACTGCGACGGGTTGACCGACGATCTGTGCTTCCCGCAGGACCTGGACGGGGACGGATATCTCCCGCCGGATGACTGCGACGACACGAGAGCCGAGGTCAGGCCCTGGGCGATCGAACCCTGCTGCGACTTCTACATGAGCAAGGAAGAAGCATTGGCCATGTGCGACTGGGACTGCAACGGAATGACCCACAGGTGCAACCCGGTCGATCGCGATTTCGACGGCGAGTACGATATTGCCGAGGGCGGCGGCGACTGTGATGACACCAATCCAAGGATATACCCCGGCGCGCCCGAGAAATGCGGCGACGGAATCGACCAGGACTGCTTCGACGGTGACCTGGCGTGCGACGAGGTCGTGGACCGGGACAACGACGGAGTGCCGTCATACGCGGACTGCAACGACAACAACGGATTCGTGTACCCCTGGGCGGATGAACTCTGCAACGGAGTCGACGACAACTGCGATGGCCGCACGGACGAGGGCAACCCCGGGGCCGACCCGACCGTGACCTGTGGCAACGACGTCGGGATCTGCCGTACAGGCGGAGAGGTCTGTGTCCATCCGGACAGCGGCGAACCGCAGATTCTCTGCGTTCCTCTGGTAAGTCCCCAGAAAGAAATGTGCGACGGGCTGGACAACAACTGCAACGGCCGCACGGACGAGACCTTCCGCAATCTCGGAATGCCTTGCGACGGTCCCGACTCCGACATGTGCACGAACGGACGCTTCATTTGCACGGCAGACGGAACTGCAACCGAGTGCGGACCGGAACTGATCGAGAACCTGACCGAGGTCTGCGACGGCCTGGACAACGACTGCGACGGCGAAACCGACGAGGACTTCACGCACGAAGGCCTGGCCATCGGCGCCGAGTGCGAGGGCTGGGGCCTCTGCGGCGCGGGCATCGTCACATGCAGTATCGACGGTGTCAGGGCAACCTGTTCGACCAACTGGGACGGGCCTTCCAGTCAGTCGGCGCCCGAGGAATGCGACGGGCTGGACAACGATTGCGACAATTCAATCGACAACGGCATGACCTGGTACAACCTGCCGCTCGGCAGCCTCTGCCGTGGTATCGGCGAGTGCGGCGTCGGACATGTCGAATGCAACCCGCAGACGCTGAAGGCGGTGTGTTCGACCAATCCAGACGGCTCGAACCCGCGCCCGACGCGTGAATGGTGCAACGGACTCGACGATGACTGCGACGGTCACACCGACAACAGTCTGTTCGCGACCGAGTGGGATTGCCTGCGCGTCGGCGTGTGCCAGGGGGTGATCATCCCCGCGAACTGCGTAGCTGCCTCGTGGAACTGCGACTATTCGATCGTTCCCGATTTCGAACTGGCCGAGGCGTCCTGCGATAACCTGGACAACGACTGCGACGGCATCACCGATGAAGGATTCGGCAAGGGTGAGGCCTGCGACGGCCCGGACTACGACAAGTGCCCGAACGGACGCCTCGTGTGCAAGGCTGATGGAACCGGTGTCGAATGCGGTCCCGAGACCATCGAGAACATCACGGAGTCGTGCAACCGCAAGGATGACGACTGTGACGGGCGCACCGACGAGGACTTCCCGGTCGGTGAGCTCTGCGACGGGCCGGACGACGACCAGTGCAAGAACGGATCGGCCACCTGCGCTCCGGACGGACTTGGAACGGTCTGCAACAACGAATGGCTGACCAATATCCCCGAGATCTGCAACGTCGTCGACGACGACTGCGACGGCACAACCGACGAGGGTTTTGCCACTGGCGAACCTTGCGATGGTCCGGACGAGGACCTGTGCGAGTTCGGTCACATGGTCTGTAACGCGACGCACGACGGTGTCGAGTGTTACGAGGACCCCGAAATGCAGGCCACCGACGAACTGTGCAACAACTTCGACGACGACTGCGACGGGACGACCGACGAGGGTTTCGACTACCTGGGGGTGACTGTCGACGGGGACTGTGACGGAATCGGAGAGTGCGGCCCGGGCAAGGTCGTCTGCAATCCGACCGGACTGGCCGCCACATGTTCAACTAACCCTGATGGAACCGGATCCCAGGCAGTCCCGGAACTGTGCGACGCGCTGGACAATGACTGTGACGGCAGCACCGACGAGGAACTGACCTGGCGCGGACTGGCAATGGGAGCGCCCTGCGTGGCGGACGGCAACTGCGCGGGCGGAACGGTCGTCTGTTCTCCGACGGACCTGGTCGCAACCTGCTCCACGATGCCCAACGGGACAGAACCGGGGGCGACCACCGAGAAGTGCGACGGTGTCGACAACGACTGCGACGGCTTCACGGACGAAGATATCGTCGCGGACATCTCCGGGTGCAGGACTCAGGGCATCTGCCTGCCGCAACTGGTCAACGCGACCTGCGGCGGCACGTCTGGATGGATCTGCGACTACTCGGGAGTATCAGGGTATCAGTCCGGGACCGAGACCTCGTGCGACGGACTGGACAACAACTGCGACGGCAACATCGACGAGGCCTGGTCCATCGGCAGCGCGTGCGACGGCAGTGATCTGGACATGTGCGCCACCGGAACAAGGGTCTGCGACCAGGCAAAGACGGGCTGGGTCTGCAACGAGACCGGGCCGGATATCGTCGAGACCTGCGGCGACGCGGTGGACAACGACTGCGACGGCAGCACCGACGAGGAAGGCGCCAGCGGCTGCACGACCTATTATTACAGCGCCGATGGTGACGCGTTCGGTGTCGGGACCGGCAGGTGCCTGTGCGTTGCCGGACAGGTCGCCGGCTTCGTCGCCACGGCCCCGGGCGACTGCAACGACAACGTGAACACGATCTATCCGGGCGCGACCGAACTGTGCAACATGAAGGACGACGACTGCGACGGCTCCACCGACGAAGACCCGGCATTCTCGGATCTCGGCGGTCCATGCGATTCCTCGGATCCAGACACCTGCGCTAACGGTTTCTGGGTCTGTTCGGCCGACAAGATGAGTCTGGAGTGTTCCGGCGACTACAACAGCGCCGAACTCTGCAACGGCCGCGACGACGACTGCGACGGCGGCACCGACGAAGAGTGGCAGATCGGCCAGCCATGTGACGGCGCCGACGCGGACCTTTGCCAGAACAGCACCTGGATCTGCAAGGGAGACGGCAGCGGGGCGGTCTGTCTGGAAACGATCAACGTGTCCGAGAAGTGCAATGGCCGCGACGACGACTGCGACGGCTTCACGGACGAAAACTACCCGCTGCTGGGTCAGGCGTGCGACAGCGGCGACGCGGACGTCTGCGCCAACGGCGTGTACACCTGCAAGGCAAACGGAACCGGAGTCGAATGCGTCACCGAGTCAACGTCGTGGCCGAGCGGGTCCGAGGTCTGCGACGGTTTTGACAACAACTGCAACGGTTCCGCGGACGAGAACTGGGCTACCAGGCTGAAGCGGTGCGATTCGAGCGACACCGACACGTGCCGGACCGGCATAACCCAGTGTACCGTAAGCAAGATCAGCGTGGAGTGCGTCGGCGATGTCGTGTGCGCGCCTGGCGCGACCTGCGCCGCCGATCCGTCGGAGTTCGTGGCTGACAAGTGTCTGTGCGGTGTATTGCCCGCGCAGTGCTCACGGACCCAGGGTTCGACCTGCACGAACGGGGTCTGCCTGTGCGGAACCGGGCCGGCCTGCGCGACGGGAAAGCAGTGCCTGTCGGACGGTCTGGGCGGCTATTCCTGCCAGTGAAACACGATCGTCCTTTTTAGGTGAGACCATGTCGTCAGTCCCCGCATGGAAGAAGGTGCTGAAGGAACATGTCCGTGTCCACGGGGGCCGCATGACTCCGCGACGCATGCAGATCGCCGAGGTGTTCTTCTCGATGCACGGACATCCCGGGATCGAGGCGCTGCTGGCCGAGGTCAGAACAAGGTTTCCGGGAATCGGCGAGGCCACGGTCTACCGGACGATGAAACTGCTTTGTGAAGCCGGCCTGGCCGAGGCGCTTGAGTTCGGCGAGGGATACTCCCGCTTTGAGGCGACGTTTACACCCGGCGGACCAAGCGATCATCACGACCATCTGATCTGTCTGGAATGCGGCGGGATCGTCGAATTCGGCGATCCCGAGATCGAGCTTCTTCAGGATCGCGCCGCAACGAACCACGGATTTGAAATCAGGAGCCACCGCCTCGAGATATTCGGTGTCTGCCCCGCCTGCCGAAAGGCCGCATCCCCTTCCCGCGCTTGATCGAGCGAATCAATAAACGTATCATGGGGCGCACTCAAAGCGGAGTTCGATTCCAATGAAAAAGATTCTATTTGTTACGGTGGCGGTGCTGGCATTCGCGGTTGCGTGCGACAACGACAACGACGCGATGGATCGTGGCGTGGGCGAGGCGTGCGTGGTCACTTCGGACTGCAGGAACGACGACCTCAACTACGAGGATGATGTCGTCGAGCCCCTGGAGCTTCTCGAGTGTCTAACCGAGTTCAAGGGCGGATACTGCGGCCTGAAGGGATGCCAGGACCACGCGGACTGTCCCGAAGGGTCCAAGTGCGTTGTCGGAGAGACCGACAACTACTGCTTCCTGGTGTGCGTCGATAAGCCCGACTGCAACAAGTACCGCTCGGTGGACAACGAGGCCAACTGTTCCGGCAGCGCCGAATTGATCGACGGCGCAAAAGAGATCAAGGTCTGTGTCCCGCCGTCCGGAGACACCGCCGCCTGATCCCGTCCCCGTCCCCGACCCCGTCGCAGAAGGGCGAATGTGATTCGCCCCTACGTCCTGATCCTGACCCTGTCCCTGACCCTGTCCCCGTCGCAGAAGGGCGAACCGCCTTCGCCAAGGCTACGGCGTGTCAGGGATGTGATTCACCCCTACGCCCGTCCCCGCCCCTTGACACAGAACGCCCGGCCGTGGAGAATCGCCGTGTTCTTTGGCATGCGGGATTAACTCAGTGGTAGAGTGACAGCTTCCCAAGCTGTAGGTCGCGGGTTCGAATCCCGTATCCCGCTCAAATCAACAGATTCGTTTCACTTAACAACATCCCACAGGTGTGTCGACCGAGATTGACTTGACGGGCCGATGTCTGTTGAATACTTGCGGGTTGGGCTAATCCCCGGCACGTCGCCGGTGGATCCGTTCGTTCCTGACGGAGGTTACATGCGCCACTACCAATCGGCCGCTCTGATCGCGGCCCTGCTGCTCGCTGTCGCTTCATGCGGCGAATCCACGGTGCCTCAAGACACGGTTGGAGATGAAGGACTGGCACAGGACGAGGGTCCTGCCCTGGACGAAGGTCCGACCGAGGATCTCATTCCACAATCTGACATTCCGGAGGACTCGACAGACGAATTCCTCATGCCCGAGTGCGGGCAGGCGTCAGCCCGGTGGCAGGGACTGATTCCGGGACCGGGTCAGGAGGGCTACGACGCGGATCTCGAGGCAAAGGCAACCAGGATCGAACGTGCACACCAGATCTTCGTGGCCGCCGGGCTGGACGTGAACAAGGACATCTCCGTCGCGCTGGAAAACGAGGCCGACCGACAGGCAATCGAGGACTTCCTGGTCAATTCCGATTCATGGGACTTCAAGGCGCACTCCGGCAAGGATCCGCTGGACGTCATCACCACCAATCACAAGGTAGCCGGACTGTACGCCGGGGTCGGAATCGCCGCGAACGCCTACCGTTATGGCGTGCTGCGCAACCAGGGTTATCCGTGCGAAGAGGTCGAGCGCGCCAGACAGATTCTGTTGAAGTCGCTGGACGCCATGCACCTTGCACAGGAGATTACCGGCACGGACGGCGTCATCGCGCGTGGTTTCCAGCGCAACGATATCCCGCACAACAACGTCGTGACCGTCCCGCTGTTCGATGAGTTCGGGAACCCGCTTCCAGCAGGGGACAAGACCAACGGCACATGGCGCGATGACCAGTCCGGCAAATACCCGAACTACTCCTGGGAGGACTCTGTCAGCAGGGACATGTACATCGGCTGGGTCACGGCCCAGGCGGCAACGTGGGAAGTGATCCGGGATGACGACACGTTCCCGGAACAGTATAAGACCCGGCTGAAGGCCGACGCGCTCATGCTGGTGAAGGAACTGATGAAGGTTCGCTGCCACGCCGAGTTCGCGCCCGACTGCTACGACCTGGAAATACCCGATGCGGATGGCAGGATTACCCTGCACGGGTGGCTGAATCCGCAGAATCTTGATGGAAAGATCTACCTGCCCGGCCTGGAAAACGGTTTCCACGCGGTCATGGCGCTCGGAATAGTGGCGGCCTTCGCTTACGTCACCGAGGACCCGGATGTGATCTCTTACTTGAACGACGACCTGATCGCCACGCGCGAGTTCCCACGCATCATCAAGGAACACGGTGGCGAAGTAGTCGACATGGGCATCAAATCGAACTACTCGAACTACAACATGGCCTACGCAGGACTCTGGCTGTGCATGCGCTATTTGAATAACCAGGGCGCACGCGATGTGATTCAGGAATCCATCGGACCGGTGTTCTACAACACGCCGGGCAAGGATCGACAGGCCGCCGAGATCGGGTACAGCTACTACGACTTCATCTATGCGGCCGGGGATGCCGGCCTTCAGGCGGAAGGACAGGCTGCGGCCGAGGTCGACGAGACCGCGGTGGCGAGCGGTCTGAACACATTGCGCGATTACCATGACGTGCCTTACTGGGATTACGGCGTGATCCTTTGTCCGGAAGCGGTCTGCACCGAGGACGAGCCGGACGTGGCTGTATCGGACTGCGCGCCCGAGGAAGGCGTTAATCTGACGGTGCTCGGCTGCAAGGGCAGGAACGCCGATATGATTACCGAAGAGCCTATCCCGTTCCGCCTTCTCGGACCCTCGAACTACCACTGGCGCTCGAATCCGTACATTCCGAATCGCGAAGGCAGCGGCTCTTCCCTGCTGCCGTCCGTCGACTTCCGGATAGCCTACTGGATGGGTCGGTGGGCAAGGCGCTGACCTGTCCGCAAAATTGATTTCGAACCCGCGAAAACCCCGCATTCTCAATTTGTTTCGCCAGCGCCTTTCTGATAACCTCATCACGTTCTTATAGGTACGCCTCATAAATGTCTGGAGAGAAGGATGGAAGCTAACACCAATCTTCCCGGAATCGGGGACAGGCTTGCGAATCGTTACAGGATCATGTTCGGCCGTGGCGCCGGACCTTCCGGCGCGGTGTTCAAGGCGCTCGATCTCGAAAACGACCTTTCGGTCGCTCTGAAGGTGATCAACGCAACGTTCTTCGACGGCCCCTTCGCGTCGATGAATATCGCCAGGCTGTCGAGGGCTCCCGAGGTCGAGGACCCGAACGTAGTCAAGGTCTACGATTTCGTGGCCTCCGAGGGGCGACACTTCGTGACCAGCCAGCTTGTCGAGGGACTCTCCCTCAGGGCGGTTCTGGATCTGCACGACGAGGGCGGCGAACACTTCCCCGTACCAAAACTGAAGAGCTTCGGCGAAAGGATGCTGAACGGTGTCCGCGCGTTCCATCGCAAGGGGCTGGTTCACGGAAACATCAAACCGGAAAACTTCTTCGTGCTTCCCGACAGGCTCGCGCTGTCCGATCCGTGGCATCTGGTTGACCGAAGGCTTCGCGAAGGCGAACACATCCCGGTATCAGATTACTACCGTGCGCCGGAACAACTCACAGACCCGACGATCGAGATTCCACAGAGCGATCTTTACGCGGTCGGGCTGATCCTTGGCGAGTTGATTGCGATCAGCCCGGTGAAACCGGGACTGGCGCTGTCCACGCAGGTTCCGCGCCTGACCAAGCGTTTCGACGAAATGTTCACCACCGCCACCGCACTCGACCCGAAGGACAGGTTCGATTCGGTCGATGCCTTCGCGACCTGCATGCGTGAGGCTTTCTCCAACGTTCAGAAGGAAGGGCTTTGGGTACGCCGGATGCACGAAACCGGCTCCTTCCGCGCCATCCGCCTGCCAGGCGCGGCCGGTCCCGAGGTCACGCCCATTCCCGAAATGCCGGTGGAATCGATACTTCCCGAGACCGAAGCCACGAAGGTCGGCCCCGGCGATCTGATGGACATCCCCGATGAACCTCCTGTGACGGTGGAACCAGATGACGACTTCGGGTTCGACGAACTGATTGACGATGAGGTTCAGTCCGAGCCGACCCCAGGACCGGCCCCGATGCCTCTTCCCGAGCCGCCGGAACCGGTTCTGCCCGAGGCAGACGAAGAAGGCGTGGTGACATTCGAGTCGATGGGGAACCGCAGCGGCCTGCCGATCACGACCGACAACCGCAAGTCCCGTGACTCCCAGAAGGGACGCAAGGGACGCAGAGCCGCCGCGGCGGCCCCCGCTCCCGCACCGGCGGCGCAGCCGGTCAGGCCTGCTCCCAGGGCCGTCACCCAACCGCAGCACCGGGTAGAGACACCGCCCGCGATGCCGGCGCAGTCCTTCCGCGCGGCCCCGATCGTCAAGACACACCAGAAAAAGCCCAGTGGAATCCTGCTGCTTCTGGGTGTTGTCATAGTCGTCCTGATCGCGGTGATCGGATTCATGATCGTTCGCAGCAACGATTCAAAACAGCCAGAAGTGGCCGGGCAGCAGACGGTGGCTGCAGCCGCGCCGGCACAGGGACAGGCACCCGCTGCCGCACCGGCTCAAGCACAGGCGCCGGCACCCGCTCCCGCTCCCGCACCCGAACCGGCTCAGGCTCCGGTACAGGCACAGGCGCCGGCACCCGCTGCCGCACCGGCTCAGGCACCGGCACCGACGCCGGCTCCCGAACCGGAACCCAAGCCCGAACCGGCGAAGGCCCCGACGCTCGCCAGCATGCTGACGTGTGCACAGGGCTCGGTTCTTGTCGTCACGGACAGCAAGTCGCTCAGCGGCTCCGGTAAGA
>JAGOFO010000001.1:0-5077 GCA_017997155.1 Myxococcota bacterium | reverse complement strand
CCGGCTCCCGAACCGGAACCCAAGCCCGAACCGGCGAAGGCCCCGACGCTCGCCAGCATGCTGACGTGTGCACAGGGCTCGGTTCTTGTCGTCACGGACAGCAAGTCGCTCAGCGGCTCCGGTAAGAAACCTGGCGACGTTGCCTACTGCATCGACAAACAGGAATATGCGGAAGGCGGCAAGACCAGGGGCGGAATGACACTCAGCTCGGCGAAGGCAGCGTGCCGCAAGGTCGGTAAATCCGTCTGCTCGGCCAGACAGTGGCAAACCGCATGTGAAAACCAGGCATCCAACGGCGTGGTTTCGATCACTGGCGGATACGCGGAGTGGACATCCGACGGAAGAATCCGCGGCGGCGACTCCAGCACCGAGAATGCGAACTGCTCCAGCAGCGACAAGCGATTCTCCCCGAAGTCCACCGACGGCACCAGGTGCTGCGACGACCCCGAATACAAACTCTGAAAATCATCTGCCCGGAAATCTGGCAGAATACCGGCTGAACCGGCGGCAACGCCACTTCGCATGACGGAGAAGCAACCGTGATCGACAGATACTCAACTTCGCGCATGCGCCAGGTCTGGTCCTCGGGCTGGCGCTGGAACAAATTTCTGGAAGTGGAACTGGCCTATCTGGAGGCACTTGAGGCTGAAGGTATCGCCCCGGTCGGCAACGCCGCGCACATCCGCGCGTCCGTCACGATGAACCCTGAGCGGATCGACGAGCTTGAGGCATCCCTCCGGCATGACGTGATCGCGTTTCTGACGCACATCGAGGAGCAGGCGGGCGACGTGACGCGCTTCGTTCACTTCGGTCTTACATCATCGGACATGCTTGACACGGTGTCGGCAATCCAGATGGCGCAGGCGTGCGACTATGTGCGCGAGGAACTGGCGGCGCTGGAGGCGGCGCTGATGAAACAGGCCACGACCCACCGGAACACGCCGATGGTTGGCAGAACCCACGGCATGCACGCCGAGGCCACCTCCTTCGGCTTGATCCTGCTGAGCTGGCGCGAGATGGTGGTCCGGGCGATACGCCGTTTTGATGATGCGGTGGAAGGAATCAAAGTCGGCAAGCTCGCCGGCGCAGTTGGAAACCTGGCGTTCGGAGATCCTGCACGCGAGGCGGCCGTGCTGGCCAGGTTCGGGCTGAAACCGGAACCGGCCGCCACGCAAATCGTGGCGCGCGACAGATACGCCGCACTGTTCACGTCAATGGCGGTGGCAGGCAGCGTTATCGACCACATCGCCCTGAACATCAGACACCTTCAGCGCACCGAGGTCGGCGAGGCCCAGGAACCGTTCGGCGGAAAGCAGCGTGGCAGTTCCGCGATGCCCCACAAAAAGAACCCCATCGGGTGTGAAAACGTATGCGGTCAGGCCAGGCTGCTGCGTGGATACGCGATCGCGGCCCTTGAGGACGTCGCGCTGTGGCACGAACGCGACATCAGTCATTCCAGCGTGGAACGCGTGATCGGTCCTGACGCGACCGCGACACTGGAATACATCGCGAAAAGACTGGCGGGAATCGTCGACGGACTGGTCGTGCATCAGGATCGCATGCTGGCGAACCTGAACGCGTCGGGCGGCGTGGTGAACTCCGAGGGCGTGCTGCTGGAACTGGTCAAGGCCGGCCTTAAAAGACAGGAAGCCTACGGACTTGTCCAGCGCGCGGCGATGAAGTACTTCAACGGTCAGGGCACTTTCCGTGACAACCTGGCTTCCGACCCCGAGGTGGCTGCCCTGCTGACTCCGGCTCAGATCGATTCCTGTTTTTCCATCGAACACCACCTGCGTTGGGTGGATGCAATCTTCGCCCGCAAATCCTGAAGCGCCATCCAAATAGTGCGCGACCGGCAGGCCGTTTTCGGCTAGAATCCGCGCAGCGGGAAGCGGGAGCCTTACGGCGATCACGCTTCCCGTCGAAATAGGTTGTTATTCCCATTAGTTGTGTCAAAGCAGGGGAACGCAATGGCAGAAAATCTGTACAACGTGTCGGTGATCGTCATGCCCAAGGCCGAAATCCTTGACCCCCAGGGCAAGGCAATCATCGGCGCTCTGAAAAGCCTCGAATTCTGTGAAGTTCAGGATGCACGCATCGGCAAAATGGTTCATCTGAAGATGACCGGCGCGAGCCGCGAGGAAGTGACGGCCCGGGCGACGTCGATGGCGAAATCGCTTCTGTCGAACCCGGTCATGGAAGACTTCAGGGTCATCGTCGAGTAGGCGTGACGGACAGATGCCCCGTCGGTATTCGAAGGCGCGGTTTCTGTTCTGGCTGGACTCGCAGGAGACGTCCAAATGAGATTCGCAATTCCGGTTTTCCCTGGTTCCAACTGTGACAAGGATTGCCTTCACGTTCTGAAGGACGTGCTGGGTCAGGACGCGTTCTTCGTTTTCCACAAAGAGAAAATGCTGCCGGCGACCGACGCGGTCGTGCTCCCCGGCGGATTCTCCTACGGCGACTACCTGCGATCGGGCGCCATCGCCCGTTTTTCGCCGATCATGGACGACGTGATCCGGTTCGCTGAGAAGGGCGGCATCGTGATCGGCATCTGCAACGGCTTCCAGATAATGCTTGAAGCAGGCCTGCTGCCGGGCGCCATGCGTCCCAACACCTGCGGACACTTCATCTGTCACGATGTCTTCCTGCGGGTCGAGAATGGCGACACGATGTTCACATGCAACGCCGGCAAGGGCGCGATCCTCCAGATGCCTGTCGCCCACGCCGATGGCAACTACTACGCGCCGCCCGAAATGCTCAAGGAGATCGAGGACAACGGCCAGGTGCTTTTCAGATACTGCGATATCGACGGAAACGTGACGGACGCGGTCAATCCGAACGGCACGGCGAACAACATCGCCGGAATAATGAACCGCCAGGGCAACTGCTTCGGCATGATGCCCCATCCGGAGCGCGCCAGTGAGTGCATCCTTGGCGGCGACCAGGGTCGAGTCCTTTTCGAGTCGCTGATCAAGTCGTTCGGCGGCAGGACTCCCGTTTGCGGATGCAGGGGGTAAACCAGATGAATCAGCAGCTTTTGGATTTCGCCAGGGCCGGCGGACTGAACGACGAGGAGATCGCGAAGATCCTTGGCTTCATCGGGCGCGACCCGACCATCGCAGAGATGGCGGCGTTCTCGGCAATGTGGAACGAGCACGTCTCGTACAAGTCATCAAGGAAGTACCTGAAGACCTTCCCGACCCGCGGACCGCGCGTCCTGGTAGGACCCGGCGAAAACGCAGGCGTGGTCGACGTCGGCGACGGATGGGCGATCTCGTTCAAGATGGAGTCGCACAACCATCCTTCCTACATCGAACCTTTCCAGGGCGCGGCGACCGGCGTGGGCGGGATTCTGCGCGACATTTTCACGATGGGCGCGCGACCGATCGCGAACATGGACTCGTTGCGTTTCGGCTCGCTGTCACATCCGCGCACCCGTTACCTGGTGGACGGCGTCGTGGCCGGCATCAGCTACTACGGCAACTGCATGGGTGTCCCGACCGTGGGCGGAGAGTTGACGTTCGACCCGACCTACGACGGAAACTGCCTGGTCAACGTGTTCACGCTTGGCGTGGTTCGCGCGGACGGCGTTTTCTACGGCAAGGCCGCGGGCGTCGGCAACCCCGTGATCTACATGGGTGCGGCCACTGGTCGCGACGGCATTCACGGCGCTTCCATGGCGTCGGCCGCGTTCGATGAGAACGCCGCTGAAAAACGTCCGACGGTTCAGGTCGGCGACGCGTTCACCGAGAAGGTCGTGCTGGAATGCACGCTCGAGTTGATGAAGTCCGGCCTGGTACTGGGAATCCAGGACATGGGCGCAGCGGGACTGACCTGCTCGACCTTCGAGATGGCAGATCGCGCGAAGATGGGCATGAAGGTCGACCTGTCGAAGGTTCCTCAGCGCGCCGCGAACATGACCCCGCAGGAAATCCTGCTGTCCGAGTCCCAGGAACGCATGTTGCTGGTGTGCGAGCGCGGCAACGAGGAAGGCGTCCTGGAGATCTGTCGCAAGTGGGACATCCCCGGCGCGGTCATCGGCGAGGTGACCGATACGCGCCGCATGGAGATGTGGTTCGGCGGCGAAAAGGTCGTGGATCTGCCGATCAACCTGCTGACCGACGAGGCTCCCCTTTACGACAGGCCGTGGGCCCAGCCCCCGGATCTGCGGGAACGATGCCTGGTTCCAACGTTCAAGATCGGCGATGACCTGAAGGCGGAGTTCCTGGATCTGATCGACGACCCGGCCTTCCGTTCGAAGGCGCCGGTTTTCAAGAAATACGACCACATGGTCCAGGTTCGCACGGTCGTGCGTCCCGGTGATGGCGACGCGGCCGTGATGCGTCTGCTCGAGGCGCCATCGAATCGCGGCGTGGCGATGACTTCCGATGGAAACAGCCCCGCGTGCTGGCTGAATCCATATAACGGAGCTTTCAACATCGTCGCCGAGGCATGCCTGAACCTGGCCTGCGTTGGAGCCCGCGCCATCGCGCTGACCGACTGCCTGAACTTCGGCAATCCCGAACGGCCCGAGGTCATGTGGGAATTCAAGGAAACGGTCGCCGGTCTGTCCGAGGCCTGCATCGCCTTCGACACACCCGTTACGGGCGGCAACGTCAGCCTCTACAACGAGACGGCGGGCGAGTCGATCCAGCCGACGCCGGTGGTCGGCGTGGTCGGTCTTGTCGAGGACGTGGCACGCACGGCCGGCTGTTTCTTCATGAACCCGGGCGAGGCGATCGTCCTGCTGGGCGACGAACACTTCCAGTTCGATGCATCGCTGTACCTGCGGCGTAAGGTCGGCAAGCCGGCTGGCCGAGTGATCAAGGCCGATGCAAAACGTCATCTGGCCCTGTGCGAACTGATCGTTTCGGGAATCGAGCAGGGAATCGTCACCACCGCCCACGATATCGGCGAGGGCGGCCTTCTGTGGGCGGTCGCCGAAAGCGTAGCCGGCCACGGCATCGGCGCGACCCTCGACAATATCGGCCATGAAGCGGTCGACCTGTTCGGCGAGGCGCCATCCATGGCGTTCGTCACGGTCAAAGAGGTGGACATCCCCTGCCTGACCCTG